>CATZKS010000113.1 GCA_958421035.1 uncultured Collinsella sp.
CGGTCACGAGCGGGGGCTCCTGTCGTTTCCGTGCCCCTGGATTGGGTCATAGTGTTTGACTTATGCTCAACCTGCGGCGCCATTTTTCTTGAAGGCACCTTGCTCGCTCTGGCGGGCTTTCGCTGTCCGTCCTCTATCTGCGGTGTTGCCCTGGTTGGCACTTAGGGACGTTCCTTTTCTGCCGGCACTTGGGGACAGTCCTTGTCGAGTTACTGGTAGTCATTGGGGACGTTCTTAAACGACTACCCACGGCTATTGCGCACATGGCTCGCATGACAGCCGTCTCTTTTATGTTTCCTTTAGCCGTTGCTGCCTAGGATGGGGGTTAGTCGGTAGGAAGGGAGCGTCTATATGGACGACGCGAGCGAGCGTTCAATCGAAGAGGACATGCTCGATCAGTTCAATTACTTTGACGATGAGGATGAGGAGCTGATCGATCGTCGCGAGCCGGCACCGCTTGACTCATTTGATCTGGTCGATGAAGAGCCCGACGAGGACGAGGGCGAATCAACGGAGCCCCCACAGCCTTCGCGCCTTGACTCGCTGCTTTCGAGAGCCCCCATGCACCACGGCGTTCGTGCCGGCGCGCTCCATATGAAAACTGACTGGCACCAGATCGTGACGGCAGGCGATGAGCTTGCCGTCGATGCGCCGCTCACCGATAAATCATCCATCATCTGCCGCACCGGTATGCTTATGCTCGCGAGTGGAACGGGTGCCTGGCGCGTGCGCGATACCATGAATCGTGTTGCTGACGTGCTCGGCGTCACAATTCACGTCGACCTGAGTCTCCTATCGTTTGAGTGCACTTGCATCGAAGATGGCCACTGCTTTAACGAGGTCGTCAGCTTGCCCACAACCGGCGTCAATACCCATCGCATTTGGATGATGGAGAGTTTCCTCAAGGAAATCGAGACCTATGGTCGTCGCTTCACGGTGCACGAGTATCACGAGATGCTCAAGACCGTTGAGAGTTCAAAACCTGATTACGCGCCTTGGCAACAGGGCCTTGCGGCGGCCTGTGCTTGTGGCGCCTTTGTCTTTTTACTTGGTGGCGGTCCTATTGAGATGGCATGCGCGTTCGTGGGCGCGGGTGTCGGCAACTTTGCCCGCTCCCATATTCTCAAGCAAGGCCTTGGTCAGTTCAGCGCGCTGACGACCGGCGTTGCGCTCGCTTGCGTTTCGTATCTGCTGGCATTGCTCGGCCTTGGCCAGGTCATACCGGGGGCAATGTCGCACCAAGAAGGCTATATCGGCGCCATGCTCTTTGTGATTCCTGGCTTTCCGCTCATTACGGCAGGTCTCGACATCGCCAAGCTTGACATGCGAAGCGGTATCGAACGTCTGTCATATGCCGTATCGATTATTGTGATGGCGACGCTCGTAGGTTGGATGGTTGCCGAGTGCGTGGGACTGGCGCCGGATGACTTCGCCCCGCTCGGCCTCTCACCGTTGTCTCTCACGCTCTTGCGCGTGGCGATGAGTTTTGTCGGTGTATTCGGCTTCTCGGTGATGTTCAACAGCCCGGTAAAGATGGCCGCGGCAGCTGGGTTGATCGGCGCCGTGTCCAATACCCTGCGTCTAACCCTTGTCGATGCGCCGACGATGATTCCCTTCCTGGGCCTCAGCACGGGAATGCCTCCCGAGGCAGCAGCGTTTATCGGCGCGCTCGTATCGGGCCTGCTGGCAAGCTTGGCCGAAGTCAAGCTCACCTACCCGCGCATCGCCCTCACGGTGCCTTCGATTGTCATTATGGTGCCCGGTCTGTATCTCTATCGCTCTATGTATTACATGTGCACCTTCGACACAGTCAATATGCTCGGCTGGTTTGTGCGCGCAGTGCTCATCGTAGCGTTTCTGCCCGTTGGGCTGGGTGTGGCGAGAACTCTCACCGACCCCCGCTGGCGCCACACCAGCTAATTGGTACAAGGGGGACAGGTTACTTTGCACCAAATGAGTTGCGGTGAAATAGGGACTGAATGGCTGCTTAAAGGGTCAAAACAGTCCGTATTCCACCGCAACTTATGGGGTCGGGGGATTATTGATGCCCTGCATCTTCATAAACTCAACGCTTACGAAGCACGTGCTTTTCGTGCTAGGCTGATTCCACCACATAAGTAGTCGCAGACGCACGTATCACGGGCGGGCGAGATGAAGTCCCAACAGCTCCATCTCGCCCGCCCGTTTTTGTTGTGCGCCGCGGCGCAACACAGAAAGGATTTTGCCCTTTATGCCTATCAACAAACGAGAGAGCCTGCTGTTCACCTTTATCATGTGCTTTTGCATGGTGCTCTGGATGAGCATCTACAACGTTGCCCTGCAGCACGGGGCCATCAACGGCGAGGTCGTTGCCGCTGCGTGGCTCGGCTTCCCCGTTGCCTACATTTTTGCCATGTGCTGCGACTGGTTCGTCGCCAGCCCGCTCGCCAAGGGTTTCGCCTTTAAGTACTTGGTCACGCCGGGCAAGAGCTCGCCACTTGCCATGACGCTCGCCGTCAGCTCTTGCATGGTCGTTCCCATGGTCATCATCATGTCGCTGTACGGTGCCTGCGAGGGTCTGACGCACATGCCCGGCGGCATCCTTGCGAACCTGTATTCCGTGCCCGCGATCTGGATGATCAACATCCCGCATAATTTTGTGATGGCGCTGCCGTGGAACCTTTTGGTAGCCGGTCCGATTTCCCACTTCGTCTTCCGTCGCGCCTTCCCTGTGGGGACGGTTTTCGAGGAGGAGCATGCCGAGCTCTTGGAGCAGGCTATGGCTCCTGAGTGCGAGTAGCTCGCTTAGGGATCTGCTGAGCGCGGGCGACTTGCTTGGTTGGAGCCCTAAGCGTGGATAGCTCTCTCGGCGACATCGCGGGCGCGAGCGGTGCGCATGACCGGAGGGCCCGTGCTGCTCCGTTGCCCGACGTGCTAGCGCGCAGAACAATCTGTTGGTGCATTCGGCGGCTGCTGAAGCGTTTCGGCAGCCGCTTTTTATACGGAGTTTAAATACAACAGTCTGTTGTATTACGTAGAGTGGTATATCTCCAGCAGGAAAAATGCGAGAGACGGAGCATTATGGCGTTGCTAGTAGGACTGGACGTAGGGTCGACGACGACCAAAGTTTACGCGATGCACGAGGATATGACCGAGGCGTGGTGGGGATATCGCCGCCACGGGGCGTGTCAGACAGCGAGCGTGCGCGCCATGCTCGGCGAGCTCGCCGAGCGCTTTCCCCATGAGTCGCTGCGCGTTGTGGTGACCGGCTCGGGTGCGCGCGATATCGCGACCGCGCTGGGCGCCTCGTACGTTCAGGAGGTGGTCGCCAACGCGCTCGCGATCAGCAGGTTCTATCCGCAGACGCGCTGCGCCATCGAGCTGGGCGGCCAAGACGCCAAGATGATCTTCTTCCGCACCAACGATAAGGGAGACATCGAGGTTGCCGACATGCGCATGAACGGCTCGTGCGCAGGCGGTACCGGTGCATTTATCGACGAGATGGCAAAGCTCATGGGGGTCGGCACCGAATCGGGCGAGTTCGAGCAGCTCGCAAGCCGGGGAACGACCGTCCACGAGGTCTCGGGCCGCTGCGGCGTGTACGCAAAGACCGATATCCAGCCGCTGCTCAACGAGGGCATTCCTACCACCGACCTGGCGCTTTCGGCGCTTCACGCGGTCGCCCGCCAAACGATCGGCGGTCTGGCCCAGGGTATCGACATCGAGCCGCCGGTAATCTTCGAGGGCGGTACGCTCGCCTACAACCCCACGCTGGTCCGCGTGTTCCGGGAGCAACTGAATCTATCGGACGATCAGGTTATCGTCCCGCGCGATCCGCAGATCATGGTCGCGCGCGGTGCCGCCCTGTCGCTGACCGACATGTTCGCATCGTCCCAACCGATCGACCTTCCCGACGCTTTTGTCCGGCTGGATAAGCTCGAGACGGTCGCGCCCGCAAGCGGGGAGGGACGTCTTGCCCAGCCCTTTTTTGCCACACCTGCCGAGCAGGCGGATTTTACGGCACGCCATGGCAAAGAGACGCCGGCAAAGGGTCCGGATGCGTATGCGCCCGGAGAGACGGTGCGTGTGGCGCTCGGTATCGATTCGGGGAGCACGACGACCAAGTTCGCCCTGGTCGATGAGGCGGGTGAGCTTGTCGATTCGTTCTACGCGTCTAATAACGGCAGACCGCTCGACGTCGCCCAACAGGGTCTTGTCAGCTTGAAGAACCGCTGGGAGACAGCGGGAGTCACGCTTGCGATCGATGCCGTGGGCACCACGGGATACGGCGAGGAGCTTTTCGCGCGCGCGTTCCACGCCGACTACCATACGGTCGAGACGGTCGCGCACGCCCGCGCCGCGTGCGCATGCGTTCCAGATGCGACCTTCGTGCTCGACATCGGCGGACAGGATATGAAGGCCATCTGGCTCAACCACGGCGTGCTGACCGATATCGTCGTCAACGAGGCGTGCTCTGCGGGCTGCGGCTCGTTCCTCGAGGGTTTTGCCAAAAACCTCGGAATAGCCGTTGAGGATATCGCGACCGAGGCATTTTCGTCCAAAGCCCCCGCCGTTCTCGGCAGCCGCTGCACGGTGTTCATGAACAGCAGCGTCGTTTCCGAGCAGCGGCGCGGTAAGGGTCCGGGCGACATCATGGCCGGTCTCTGCCGTTCGATTATCGAGAACGTGTTCACCAAGGTCATTCGCGTTTCAAATCTCAACCGTCTGGGCGACAAAGTCGTCGTCCAGGGCGGCACGTTCCGAAACGACGCGGTGCTGCGCGCATTCGAGCAGTATCTGGGCAAACCCGTCACGCGTGCGCCCCACCCGGGGCTGATGGGCGCTATCGGTATCGCCCTGCTCGCGCGCGAGGAATGCCGCAAGGGCGACGCCGGCACGTCGTTTATCGGGCTCGATGCCGTGGAGCGCTTCGAGCATCGCGAGTTCGGCGGCGTTACCTGCCGTCGGTGCAACAACCGCTGCCAGCGCGCGGTCGTGGCATTTGGCGACGGCTCGCTTTACGTCACGGGCAATCGCTGCCCGCGCGGCGGCGCCATCTCATGGGATGAGCTCGTGCGCGAGGTTCCCGCGGCGGAGGAGCTGCGTCCGCAGGGTGCTTGCGAGGCACAGGCACCCGGCACGGGGCGCGACCGGACCGCGGCTGCCCCCAATCTCTTTGTCGACCGCGAGAAGCTGCTGTTCGAGTCGTACCCCACGGTTCCCGTCTGCGGGGGGCGCGATGTCACGATCGGCATTCCCCGTGTGCTCGAGTTCTGGGACACCATGCCGTTCTGGTCGACGTTCTTCAGCACGCTCGGCTTTAAGGTGCGCGTCTCGGGACGCAGCACCAAGGCGATGTACGAGCGCGGTCTGGCGCACGTCACATCCGACACCGTGTGCTTCCCGGCCAAGCTCGTCCACGGGCACATCCGCAATCTCGTCGACGCCGGCGTCGACCGCATCTTCATGCCCATCATCACGACGGTGCCCACCGAAAACACCGCCTCTACCAGCGAGTGGATGTGCGCCGTCGTAAAGGGATACCCCTACGTGATGCGCAATTCCGATAACCCGGAGGAGCGTTTCGGCGTTCCGTTCGATACGCCGCTGTTCCACTGGTACGACGAGGGCGACCGAAACCGCCAGCTCAAGGCGTGGTGCAAGGAGACCTTCGATATCGATGCCGACCTGGTTGCCAAGGCGACCGAGCAGGCGGACCGCGCGCAGCAGACGTTTGAGAACCAGCTGCAGCTGCGCGGCGGGCAGGTGCTCGAGAACGTGCGCGAGGACGGCGGCTACGCGGTGGTGATCGCTTCGCGCCCGTACCACAACGACCCGCTGGTCAACCACGGGCTGCCCAAGCTCTTCTCTGAGCGCGGCATCCCCGTGCTGACGCCCGATGCGGTGCCGGGGGTCTGCAACGTCGATCTTTCCAACAGCCGCATCGACATCGTGAACAACTACCATGCGCGCATGCTGTCGTGCGCGGTCATCGTCGCATCGACGCCCGAGCTCGAGCTCGTGCAGATGGGCAGCTTCGGCTGCGGCCACGATGCGTATCTCACCGACGAGATCGCGCGCATGATGGGCGAGATGGGCTCCAAGGTTCCGATGATGATCAAGCTCGATGAGAGCGACGTCGCCGGTCCCATGGGCATTCGCGTGCGTTCGTTTATCGAGTCGGTCAACCGTCGTCGCGCGGAGGAGCGTGCCGAGGGCGCCCGGG
>CATZKS010000114.1 GCA_958421035.1 uncultured Collinsella sp.
TTGAAGGTGGCCGAAAGCACGATAAAGCCGTCATCGGCGATGCGGCTCTTTCGATAACCCAGGTTGAGCTCGTCGACATCGAACTCGATGATATTGCCGCTGCCGCGGGTGCCGTCGTCGAGCTGGCGAGCGGGTTTGTAGACGCGCACGGACTCCAGCACATCGGCCATGCAGGCACCGTAGGCACCGGCGTTCATGTAGCAGGCGCCGCCGACCGATCCGGGGATGCCCGAGATGGGCTCCATGCCGGTGAGGCAGGCCTCGGCTGCCGCGGCTGCGACATCGGAAAGCAGCGCGCCGGCTGCCGCCGTGACGTGCGTGCCGTCGATCGTAATGTCGGAGAGGCCTTCGCCCAACGCCACGACGACGCCGCGGATACCCTTGTCGCCGACGAGTAGGTCGGAGCCGTTGCCCACGATGGTGAGCGGCAGATCGCAGCGATAGCAGGTATCGAGCGTGGCGACGAGGCCCTGCTCGGTGTCGGGCGTGACAAAGACGTCGGCCGGGCCTCCAATCTTAAACGTGGTGTGCTCGCGCATGGGCTCGCTCATGAGTACGTTGTCCTCGCCGGCAACGCCAGCGAGCGCGCAGAGCAGGTCCTCGTTAAAAAAGTCGTTCTCGTGCATGCGAATATCCGCCTTTTGGTGGTTGTTGTCATCAATCGATTGCAATATACCCCACCTGGACGGATTTGGTGCGCTGACGGCGATAAAACAGCCGTCCACCGGATTGGTAAAGTGTTTATCACCGAGGTAGATGGGCAGTCGCTATACTTTCAAGAGATTGCGCGTAAACCCGGAAGGAGCGAGATGGCCAACAAAGTCACCCTCAAGCAGATCGCCCAGGAGGTGGGGCTTTCCCCCTCGTCGGTCTCGCTTGTTCTCAATAATCGGCCTTGTCGCATCTCGGAAGAAAACCGCAAGCGCATCAAGGAGGTCGCGGCGCGCAACCACTATGTTCCTAACCAGATCGCGCGCAGCCTGGTCATGCGCGAGTCGCGCACACTGGGCCTTATCGTTCCCAATATCGAGAGCCGCTTTTTTGCTTCGCTCGCCGGCAGTTTGGAAAAGCGCTGCCGTGAGGACGGTTACGCACTCTTTATTACCAGCTCGGGCGGAAGCGCCGATGACGATCTTGAGCTACTGCGTCAGTTGGTGACGCGCGGCGTCGACGGCGTCTTTTTGGTGGTGGGTGACGAGTTCTCCGACGACCGCGCCCTGCGCGAAGAAGTCAGCCATCTGCCTATCCCTGCCGTGATGGTCGACCGTGCCATTGAGGGACTCGAGTGCGACAAGGTGATGTTCGACCACGAGATGGGCGGCTACATGGCCACGCGGTATCTGATTGAGCAGGGTCATCGCCGCATCGCCTGTCTGGTTAACGCGCGTCGCTCCAATACGGGCCGCAAGCGACTTGCTGGCTATGAGCGCGCACTGCGCGAGGTGGGACTGCCCATCGACGCGCGCCTGGAGTTTGAGAGCGAGTACTACATTCCGAGCGCCTACGAGGCCTCGGAGGCGGTGCTCGCAACCGATGCCACCGCCGTGTTCGCAAGCTCGGATAACATTGCCCTCGGCTTGCTCAAGCGCTTGCACGAGATGGGGAAGAGCATCCCGGGCGATATCTCGGTGGTGAGTTACGACAACTCGGCCGCCGACGTTCTCTTTGAGCCGGCGCTGACCGCGATTGAGCAGGATCCTGGTGTCCTTGCGGAGCATGCTTTTGGCTGCATGTCCAAGCGTCTTGCCGGTAGGGGCGGTAGACGTGCCGAAGAGGTCGTTCTGGAGCCGGCGCTTATCGTGAAGGGCAGTGTGCTCGATCTTACCGAATATAGCTAAGCGCACTTGTTTGTTTGCATAGATTGCATGCGGAGCGTCCGCTATTTGCCGGCGGGGCCGGGGTGCCTAGATTTGAGAGGTTCGCTAAGCCCACTTCTCAAAACAAAGCAGGCACCCCGGCCCTCGTCCGTAAACTCTTCCGCTGGGCGAGCCATAGACGCCGCGCACCGATAGGGTAAGGCAGCGGCTTGAAATTGGTGCTATATTCGGCTTGAGTTGTTTAATGCTAGTACGGGAGGCTGATATGGGGCTGTTCAAGAAGAAAAACCCGCAGGATGCCTTTGATCCCGATGTGTTTACCATCACGGATACGATTTTGGACCCGCCGCGGTTTACGTTTTTGCCGGCTATCTACCAGGATGCCACGCGTCGCAAGTGGGCCGTGCATCAGCGCGGCGGCGAGCCGAAGATTTTTGACTATGCGGACGTGTTGCAGTGCGAAGTGGCCGAGGCGGGCGATCCGGAGGCCGAAGAAGCGGTCTCTAAACAGGAATTTGCCCAGCGTATCCTGGCAAATCCTGCCAAGGCGGCGAAAATAAACGCTGCCAAGCGTAATATGTGTCTTGGTATGGGCGTTGTTGTGGCGGTTCAGACGGGAAAAGACGAGGTTTCCAAATTAGAGATTCCCGTTATGACCGACGAAGTCAAACGCGATTCAAGTCTATATAAGTCGTATCGGAATGTCGCCGAGAAGATCAAGGCCGAATTTGATGCCATGGGAGGGCTGGCCTAATTTTGGCGGCATACGTTTCTGAATGAGGAGTCTGTGCAATGGCAGGCGAATCTTATGCAATTCCCCCCAAAGATCGTGCTGTTGAGGGAATTCTTTGGTATATCCAGCACCATCAGCTTGCCGGCGGCGATCGCCTGCCGGCCGAGCGCGTGCTGTGCGAAGAGATTGGCGTTTCGCGTACGGCGTTGCGTGTCGGTATCACGCGGCTCATCTCGTGTGGAACGCTCGAGAGCCGTCGCGGATCGGGTACGTATGTGTGTCCTCCCAAGCCGTTGAACATCTTCCAGGAAACGTATAACTTTTCCGATGCTGTACGGACTGCCGGCCTGCACCCCTCTTCTCGTCTGGTTTCCACCGGGACCATCGAGGCGGATGAGGCGCTTGCCGACAAGCTTGGGGTGGCTGTAGGCGCTCCCTTGCTCCGCATGCAGCGCGTTCGACTTATTGAGGGCGAGCCGGCGTCAATCGAGACCGCTCACGTTAACCTGTCCCTGTGCCCATCGCTTCCCGAACACGATTTTGAGTGTGAGAGCCTTTACGATGTCTTGCTCAAAGAAGGTGGCGTGCGTGTTGAGCATGGACGTGAGCATATCTCCATCTCGCGTTTGGACGTCGAAGAGGCCGAGCTGCTCCAGCAAGAAGAGGGAACGCCGGTGTTCTATGAGAGCTCGATCGAATTTGATAAGGACATGCGTTTTGTGGAGCATTGCAAATCGGTGATTTTGCCCACAAAGTTCCGCTTTGCCGATAACGGCGAAGAGAACGGCATGAGGAGCGTGGCAGGTGAACAATGGCTGAAACAGTAGATGCCACCCCGGTTTATATGCGCATTCGACGCCGCATCGAGGAACGTATCGAGCGCGGTATATATCCCACGGGTTCCATGATTCCGTCCGAAAAAGACCTCGCCGAGGAATTTGGTACGACACGCTTGACCATCCGAAGCGCTGTCGATGAGCTGGTTCGGCGCGGGCAGATTCGCCGTGTTCGGGGAAAAGGTGCCTTTGTGGCGCAGAAAGTACCTGCTTTTTTTGAACGCACGGTCGGTTTCCGTGAATCGGTCCGTGCTTCGGGCGGCGAGCCGTCCGTCCGTATTCTCGCGCGTTCCAAGCGTTATGCGGGGCCATATTACGCCGACCTGTTTGGCATCGCCGAGGACGACCTGCTCTATTCCGTTCGACGCCTGAACTGCATAAACGGTAGCCCCGTATCGATTGAGACGGCGCTGATTCCCTGCCTGCTGTTCCCAACCATCGAAGATATTGACGTGTCGGTCTTCAGTTTGTACGAGACCTATGAGATGCTGGGCCGAAAGCCAGCCATGGCACAGGAAAAGCTCGATATCGAAGCGCTGGGCGCACGAGATGCCGGCCTCCTTGGACTGGAACAGGGCGATCTTGTTTTGCTTTTGGAATGCGTGAGCTATGACGCGAGCGGTCAGGCTATCGAGTATGTAAAGTCCTTCAATCGTGGCGATACGGGCGGCTACACCTATACGTACTAGCTGGTATTTTGTGAATAACGGCTGGGAAACTAACCAGTTTTGATCGTTGGGTCAGCTGTATATACAACCTTACAGGGCTCAAAATCGACCGTTCGCCGATGGGGATAAATTAATCGACAAAGAGGTATCAAAAAACCGTAACCTGTAACTGTGATTGGTATCAAATACTAATGATTTGTTACGAGGTGAGACGATGAAGATGCTCGATTACGTTCAGCTTGCCCATGTGCGTATGGGGGAGAACCTCGAGCGTTCGTCTGAGCTGGTAGCGCAGCTCGTTGATATTTTCCAGTCTGGTTCTTTTGACGCACTGCGCATCGTTGCATCGGGTTCGTCGCGCCATGCCGCCGATTGCGCCCGCGATTACCTGCAAGATGCGCTGCAGATGCAGGTGTCCGTTGTGACGCCCGAGGCCTTCGTCGATTTTGAACACACCTATCCGCAGCATGCGCTCAACATCGCCGTCTCGCAGAGTGGCTATTCGACCAATACGATTGCGGCGCTCGATTACATGCGCGCACACGATATGGCTGCAGTTGCGCTCACGGCGAACGTCGAGGCACCCATCAAGGAGCACACTGACATCGTTCTTGACTACGGTGTGGGCGTCGAGTCGGTGGACTTTGTGACTCTGGGCGTTGAGGTTCTCGTTGAGTACCTGGTGCTCTTTGGTATTTACGGTGGTCAGGCGCGCGGAACGATTGACGCCAAGGGCGTTGCCCAGCGTCTTGACGACCTGCGCGAGGCTATCCATGCCAATGCCGTGATGTGCAAGACCGCCGAGGCATATGTCCAAGACCACATGCTCGAGCTTTCTGAGCACACGCCCGCCATGGTCGTCGGCAACGGCCCCAACTACGGCGTTGCCGAGGAGGCAGCGCTCAAGCTGAGCGAGACCATCAAGATTCCTGCCATGCATCACGAGGGCGAGGAGTTCGTTCACGGTCCCGAGATGCAGATCGTTCCGGGCTATCTGGTGTTTATCGTCGACGATCCGCAGGGGTCGGAGCGTCTTGCGAATATCGCCGATGCACTATCGAACGTTACGACAAAAACGGTGCTGCTCACGGCCCATCCCAAGGGTAGGGCTCACGAGGTTGTGGTGCCTCAGGTGGCTCCGCTGCTCAGCGCAATTCCCAATCTGGTGTTCTTCCAGACGATTGCGGCCATGATAGCCGAGCGTCTGAAGTCATGGGACGTGCACCCGTATCTTGATGCCGTCTCCAAGCAAATGGAGGTCAAGGCAGAGGGCTACGAAGAGTCAGTCAATGCGCTTAAGGCCAAAGCGGCCGAGTGTTACGGAATGTAAGCGGGTTTTGATGCCCGTTGGCATGGGGGATGTGGAAACAACCCCAGAAAGGAGAGACAAATGAAGGAAACCGAGAAGATCGAGATCATGCATTTCGACCAGGAGGGCTATCTCGAGGACGGCAAGGCGCTCTACGAGACCGGCAAGAAGATGACCGCGCTCGCCGACAAGGTCGCCGACGAGGGCTACGACGCCGTGTTCCTGATGGGCGTCGGCGGCACCTGGGACGAGCTCATGCAGCTCGAGTACCTCATGAACAAGTTCGGCGACCGCGACCTCGAGGTCTACCTGATCCACGCCGCCGAGTGGAACGCCATGGGCCACAAGCGCATGACCGAGAAGTCCGTCGTGCTCACCGCCTCCGAGTCCGGCACCACCCCCGAGGTCCTCGAGGCCGTCAAGAAGATGAAGGGCATGGGCGTGCGCGTCTACGCCATGACCAAGCCCGAGGGCCCCATCGGCCAGGCTGTGGGTGCCGAGAACTGCGTCGCCATGGCTTCTGACCATGGTTCGGGCGGCTGCGAGAAGGGCTACTACCTCGCCGACTGCTTCGGCCTGCGCCTGCTCAACCGCCGCGGCTGCTTCCCCAAGTTCGATCTGTTTATCGAGCAGACCAAGGATATCTGGAAGGACATGCTCGACATCCGCAAGCGCTTCGAGCCGCGCGCCGAGGAGCTCGCCAAGAAGTACGCCCTGGCCCCCTACAC
>CATZKS010000115.1 GCA_958421035.1 uncultured Collinsella sp.
CACGATCTGCGGGCACAGTGCAAGCAGGACAACAGCCAGCACCACCGAGACACCCATAAACAGCGTGATGGTGTTGCCGATGGCGGTCTCGGCGCGATCGAAGCGACGCGAGCCCACGGCGTGGCCGACGATGACCGTCGTTCCCATGGCCAGACCCACGAGCGTCACGGTAATGATATAGAGCGTCTGCGCGCCATTGCCCACGGCGGTGATGCCGGCAGCGCCGCTAAACTGCCCCATCATGTACAGGTCGGCCATGCCGTAGAGCATCTGCAAAAAGTACGAGAGCATATAGGGCAGGGCAAAGACCGCGATGGTCTTGAGGACATTGCCGCGTGTGAGGTCGTGTTCCATGAGCGGGGCTTTCTGGCTGGGTTCGTTTAGCTACCAGTGTAGTGAAAACCCTACAACGATTGTAGAGTCAAGGTTTGTGTTGGCGGCAGGGCGAAAAAAGTCACGCTCCGAGTACGATACTTTGACCCCTCCGTGCCCCTCACCTCGCCTCAAACCATCACAACATTCGACGTTTTTTGCCAAAATCGGGAAAAGCATCGAATGTTGTGATGGTTTTTCTACCACTCGACCGGGTGGAATCGCTTTCTTGCGCACGAAGGTGTGCGAACCCGTGAGCAGGGGAATAAGGTTGGTTATCCGACTCCATTGGAGGGCTCATGGACCTGCCGATTGTCCTGTCCCATAAGACTGCCTGGCTGTACCACAACGTGGCGCGCCCGTCCGAGCCGCTCTCGCGAGCAAGCAGCCTATACGATGAGGACTCGCTTGCTAACGAGGCGGAGCCGACCGCGAGCCTGCCCAAATTGGGACTCGATGCCAAGGGGCTGAGGGCTTCAACGGCAGTTGGGATCGTTACCGACTATCTGGTTTCGCTTGGTATTCCACGAGAAGAGCTCGATCATATCGACACGCTCGTCAACTTCGATTTTGAGCGCTCGACGCCGGCTGGATTCAGGTGCCACGTGTTTGGAGCGCCGGTACCTTCAGACCATCTTATCGAGGTGGCAGAGGGCCTTCTAGTGGTTGATGAGGCCATGTGCTTTGTCCAAGCGGGTTCGTGGATGAGTGAGCCCGAGCAGCTGGAATATGGCTACGAAATCTGTGCCCGATACCATTTGAATCATTTGTCGACAGACGATTATATCGAGATGGGGCAGAGATATACCGTTGCCGACTTGATTGCCTATTGCAATGAGAACCGATCTCGTCAGGGGGCTATACGCGCGGCCGCCGTGCTCAGGCGCGTGCACGATGGCGCGCGGTCGCCCATGGAGACGGCCACCGCAATCATGGTCGTCGCGAAACGTTCCCAGGGAGGGCTGGGATACGCCAAGATCGAGCTCAACCATCGGGTCGATGTTCCCAGCGAGTTCAAGTATCTCGCTAAGGCCGGGTATTTCGAGATCGACGTATATGCGCCTGCGAGCGGTACGGGGATTGAATACAACGGTTCGGACCATCTTGATAAACAGCGCAGCGCGTCGGATGCGGAGCGTATGACCGTGCTGAGCGCGCTGGGCTTTAGGATGATCGTCCTCACCGGGACTCAGTTTGCCCACCAGCTGCAACTGCACCGGGCGATGAATGCCATCGCGCTCGCTATGGGTCTTAAGTGCGACCGAAGCGAAGCGTTCCAGAAACGTCAAAATGACCTGCGAGAATTCGTGATTCGGCACTGGGGCGGCGTCCTTTAGGGGCGCTTGGGTCCCTCTACAGGGTGCTGTGGGCAGGCAAACCATCACAACATTCGACGGTTTTCGCCAAAAACGGGAAAAGTGACGAATGTTGTGATGGTTTGTATGCTGAGGATGGGCTTGGGAAGCCGGTCTTGCTCGAAGCGACCTGTCCTGTCGTACGGGTGTCGGCATGATTCTCTCGTGGGGTATTATGTTTTCCGAAGAATAAAACGCCGCGTGAGGGGAGGACTGCGTGGACGGGCACGTGCAACATGACGGCTTTGGCCGCGATATCAACTACCTGCGCATTGCCGTTACCGACAAGTGCAATTTCCGCTGTATCTATTGCATGCCGGCCGACGGCGTGGCGCCCCGTGCACACGACGAGCTGCTCAGTGCCGAGGAAATCGCCCGCTTTGTGCGCTTGGTGGCGGGGGAGGGCATTCGCCGCGTGCGCCTGACGGGCGGCGAGCCGCTGGTCAGCCGCCGTATCATTCCGCTCATTCGCGACATTCGCGCGATCCCGCAGATCGAGGACATCTCGCTCACCACCAACGGCGCCCTGCTGCCCAGGCTGGCGCCGCAGCTCAAAGACGCGGGGCTTAACCGAGTCAACATCTCGCTCGACACGCTCGACCCTACGCTCTTTGGAAAGATCACGCGCCTGGGCCGACTCGAGCAGACCATGGCTGGCATCGACGCGGCGCTGGCTTGGGGCTTTGAGCCCGTTAAGGTCAACTGCGTTGTGGTGCGCCGGCTCAACCAGGATGTGGCGGCCCTCGCACGGCTGACCGTCGACCGCCCCATCCACCTGCGCTTTATCGAATACATGCCCATCGGCGACGAGCGCACGAGCTCGCATTGCGCTGTGGACCCGCATGCGCCCGCGCTCAATCCCGAGCTGTGGGACGCGAGCGATACCGTGCCGAGCGACGAGCTGCGGGCGCGCATCAATGCCGGGGCCGCCGTGGTGGGACTGGGCGAGCTCGAGCCGCTCGACATCAACGACGCTCCTGCCGGCGCGGGCCCTGCGCGCTATTGGCACTTTCCGGGCGCGGCGGGAACGGTTGGCTTCATTAGCGCCATGTCCAACCATTTTTGCGCGAACTGCAACCGTCTGCGCCTGACGGCCGATGGCAACGTACGTCCGTGCCTGTTCAGCGATGCCGAGTATTCGGTGCGCGACGCCCTGCGCCGTGGTGATGATATGCGGGTACTTCAAATTTGGCGCGATGCCGTCGCCCACAAACCGCAGGAACACGCGATAATTGAGGGTACGCAACGATTTATGTCCCAAATCGGAGGATGATCATATGGCCAAGAGCAGGTACGCCGATGCCACCAAGGCCGCTCGCAGGGCCGCGATGTCTGCCCACAAAGTCACGGCTGCGGCGAATGCTGGCAGCGCCGACGCGTCCGCACAGCCGACTGCCAGCGCTGCCACCGAGCCCGCCCGCGACGCCCGTCGCGACGAGCTGACGCACGTGGACGCCAGGGGCGAGGTGCGCATGGTCGACGTGTCCGACAAGGCCGAGACCCATCGCATTGCCATCGCCGAGGGCACCATCCTCATGCATCCCGAGACGCAGGCCATGGTGCTGCAAGACCGCGCCAAAAAGGGCGACGTGCTTGCCTGCGCGCGCGTGGCGGGCATTATGGCCATCAAGCGCACGAGCGACATCATCCCCATGTGCCATCCGCTGCTCATTACCAAGAGCAAGTGCGACATTGCGCCCATCGCTGCGGCGGGGACGCCGGCCGAGGACGTGCCCGAGGGCTGGGCGCCGGCGCGCGCGGACGGGCAGGTTGGCTTTCACGTGCTGGTTACGGCGGGCGTGACGGGCAAGACGGGTATCGAGATGGAGGCTTTGACCGGCGCGAGTGCCGCGTGTCTGACCATCTACGACATGTGCAAGGCGGTCGATCGCGGCATGGAGATCGTCGACGTGCGCCTGCTGCACAAGGAGGGCGGCCGCTCGGGTGTGTGGGATCGCGCCGAGCGTCACGCCGCTGCCGTTGAGTCCGTGGCAGCTGACGGTAACGCGCCCGCGAACGCACCCGTCGCCGTCGCGCCCGCAGCTCCGACACCGGCCGTCCCCGCGATTGCGTTTATCGGCTACCAGAACTCGGGCAAGACCACACTTGTCGAGAAGGTTATCGCCGAGCTCACCCGTCGCGGCCTGCGCGTGGGCTCGCTCAAGCATCATGGGCATCACGGCTTTGATATCGATGTGCCCGCTAAGGACACCTGGCGCCATCACCAGGCCGGATCCAAACACGTGGGCCTCATCTGCGCCACGCGCTGGGCGGAGTACGCCGACACGCGCGAGGAGGATGAGATGCCCGCGCGCGAGCTGTTGTCGCGCTACAACGATGTCGACGTGGTGATCATCGAGGGCTACAAGACCGAGGGCTTCGACAACATCGTGGTAGCGCGCTCCGGTGTCGACCGTCTGCGCGGCAAGAGCTCGCTCGACCTGGTCGACGGTCACACCCTGGCCCTTGCCTGCAACGAAGCCCTGGCACGCCAGGCCTTCGACGCCGGCTTTGCGACCCGAGCCATCAACATCAACGACGCCCGAGCTATCTGTGACCTCATTCAAGACCACCTTCAGGCTTGACGCTGCGCCGGCCCCAAGCACCCCATCTCGCCCCTCAAGCCGTCGCTCGCGTACCAAAGTACGCGTCGCTCCTCTTTCGGGGCGACCTGGGGCACTTGGAACCGGCTCGCTGCGTTGCCATAACATGCCAAAAAGGGACAGGTTTATTTTGGCAGGTTTTATCTGGGCAAACGTCATTTCCACCACAAAGGGGCCAGGCACCTTTGTGGTGGTTTTTGCTTTAGTAGATGTGTGGGACATGCCTTACAATCTACCAAGTAGTCCACGACGGGCGAAAAACGGAGAGAAGGGGCTTGATGCGTCCTTAATGTTTCATGCGGATAGATTGATTTGACAGGCGGTGGCGAATGCCCGCCGTCCGCATTCGTATGAAACAAGGAGTCTCCATGCTCGCCTCTCTTTTCTCAAAACCTCAACCATCGCTGTCCGTGCAGGCCAAGCGCCTGGTGGCGATGCGCTTTCTCATCTACACCGGTTTTCAGACCAGCTACTTTATCGGTGTCATCGGAACGCTCACCTATGCAGACGATGCCTCGGTCGTGGCGACATCGCTGGCCGTTCTGTTTATGAACGTATTCGTGATCCTGGGATCCTTTGCGGGCGGCGCTGCGCTCGACGCCTGGGGCCCGCGCCACCATTTCTTGCTGAGCATCGTGGGTACGCTGGCAACCGGCGCGGCGATCCTCGTTTTTGGCAGCGCGACCGGCATCGTCCTGCTCGGTGCGGCGCTCCTGGGCTTTGTGATGGGGTTCGCCCAGCCCATCGCCACATCCTATCCAGCCTACCTCACCAACGATCCTGTCGAGCTCAAAGACATCAACTCCGCCATCGCCATGTTTTCAAACGTGAGTATCATCGTTGGCCCCACACTGGGCGGCTTTATCGCGGCGGCTGCGTCGTCGCGCGCGGTGTTCGTGCTTATGATGCTCTTTACCGCGTTGGCGCTCATTGCCGGTTGGAGCTTTAGGCCGCAGACCAGCCATGTCTCCGGGCATGCGGATGCCGATTCAGCGGAGGAAGGGGAGCGTGCGGGACAAAGCTCCGACTCCAGCAAATCCACCCGCGCAACCTTCGCGACCAGCATCAAGACGGTTTTTACCAACAGCGTCCTCGCCCTGCTGTTCTGCATTATTTTCCTTTCAAACTTTGGCTACGGCGCCTTCGATCCACTGGAGTCGTTCTTCTACCGTGATGTCCTGCACGTCGGCGTTGAGTGGATGGGCTGGCTCTCGTCGGCCAGCGGTGCGGGCGCGGTGCTGGGCGCCGTGGTCGCGCTCCGCTTGCCGCCGCACCTGGTCAACCTAAAAACGCTGCTCGTGGCGCTTATGTCCGTGGGCCTGGGAAGTTTGCTCTATGTGGGAACACCGTACGTGGGTGTAGCCCTCGTCGGCCAGATTGCCCTGGGCGTGGCGTGGGGCGTCGTCAACCCGCTCCACAACACGATCGTGCAAACGACGGCCCCGCTCGAGCAGCTCGGTCGCGTGAACTCGGTCATGGGCTTTGGCAACATGTTCGCCGGCGTGGCCCCGCTGGCGATTGCCCCGTGGCTGGCGGCGACGTTTGGTGTGCAGCAGACGCTCGTAGGGGCGGGCATGGTCGTGACGGCAGTTCCGGCGGCGTTGCTGCTGTTTGGCCGCCGGCATTTGGATCGTGCCGCAAGGCAGTAAAAACCATCACAACATTCGATGAAAATCGCGATTTTGACGAAAAGCGTCGAATGTTGTGATGGATTGCG
>CATZKS010000116.1 GCA_958421035.1 uncultured Collinsella sp.
CCGGACTTTGACGAGAAAGGAAGATCACCATGGGACTCTTGAAAGCTGGATTGGGAGCTGCCGGCGGCGTCATGGCCGACCAGTGGAAGGAATTTATCTACTGCGAATCGATGCCCGCTGACGTCTTGGCCTGCAAGGGCGTCAAACGAACCGGCGGCCGCAGCTCCAACACACACGGCGAGGACAACGTCATCTCCAACGGCTCCGTCATCGCCGTCAACGACGGCCAGGGCATGCTCGTGGTGCAAAACGGCAAGATCATCGAAGTCGCACTGGAGCCCGGCGAGTTCGTCTTCGATACCGGCAGCGAGCCGAGCGTCTTTAGCGGCAACCTGGGCGACTCCATCAAGGAGACCTTCGCCAATATCGGCAGCCGCTTTACCTTCGGCGGCGACGCGGGCAAGGACCAGCGCGTCTACTTCATTAACACCAAGGAGATTATCGGCAATAAGTACGGCACCGCCTCGCCCGTGCCCTTCCGCGTGGTCGACAACAACATTGGCCTGGACGTCGACATCTCCGTGCGCTGCAACGGCGAGTA
Source organism: uncultured Collinsella sp. (assembly GCA_958421035.1). Taxonomy (GTDB): domain Bacteria; phylum Actinomycetota; class Coriobacteriia; order Coriobacteriales; family Coriobacteriaceae; genus Collinsella. The sequence goes on from CATZKS010000116.1 coordinate 542, forward strand.
TTCGTACCGCATCACCAACCCGCTGCTGTTCTACACCAATGTATGCGGCAACGTGACCGATAGCTACACGCGCGACAAGATCGACAGCCAGCTTAAGTCCGAGCTGCTCACCGCCCTGCAGCCCGCCTTTGCCAAGATCTCGGAGATGGGCATCCGCTACAGCGCCATCCCCGGCCACACCACCGAGCTCGCCCGCGCGCTCAACGAGGTCCTCTCCGCCGACTGGCGCGACCTGCGTGGCGTCGAGATCGTGAGCTTTGGCGTAAACTCCATCGCCGCCTCGCAAGAAGACGAGCAGATGATCAAGGACCTGCAGAAGGCCGCCGTCATGCGCGATCCCACGATGGCGGCCGCCAATATCGCCAGCGCCCAGAGCGACGCGATGCGTGCGGCAGCAGCCAACCCCAACGGCGCGATGGCCGGCTTTATGGGCATGGGCATGGCAGGCGGCATGGGCGGCATGAACGCCAGCCAGCTGTTCGCTGCCGGCCAGGCGCAGCAGCAGGCCGCCCCGCAACCGGCTCCGGCCCCCGCCCCCGCACCGGCTCCCGCCGCCGCGCCTGCGGCCGGCACGTGGACCTGCAGCTGCGGCGCCACCAACACCGGCAAGTTCTGCCCGGAGTGCGGCAGCCCCGCGCCCGCCCCGGCACCGGCCAAGTGGTTCTGCCCCAACTGCGGTAGCGAAAACGGCGGCAAGTTCTGCAGCAACTGCGGAACGCCCAGGCCCTAGCCCCTCTATCTGGTAATTGGCGGGGGATCCGCCGCCCCCACTCCTGCTTCTATGGGTTTCGTTCGATTAAGGAGGACACCATGAAGACAACGTTCAAAAAGTCCGTACTCGCATTCCTGACATGCGTCCTGGCGCTCGCCTTTGCCCTGACGGGCTGCAGCGGCGGCGCCAAAGACCCCAAGGCCGACTTCGTCGGCAGCTGGGAACTCTCGGGTGGAACCGTGGATGGCGAAGAGCTGACCGATGAGTACATGAAGATGCTCGAGGATTGGGGTGTCCACTGCGTCCTGATTCTCGATGAGGACGGCACGGGTGCCCTCGACCTGTTCCTTGAGGTTGTCGACCTTAAATGGGAGGCAAAGGACGCCACCACTGTGACGATCACCGCCGAAGATGAGTCACACGACATGAAGCTCAAGGACGGCAAACTCATCCTCGAAGAGGATGACGGCAACCTCGTCTTTACCAAGTCCGACAAGGATCTGTCCGGCACGGTGAAGAAGGATCGCGAGGCGGCCGAAAAGGAAGAGGAGATCGATGAGGCCGTCGAAGACGACGACGTCCAGCGCGCCGAAATCTCCCCCGCCGTCACCGTCGCCGATGACGATCTGTGCACCATCACCGTCACCGAGAAGTTCAAGGACGACTGGGGCGACATCGGCTTTGTCGTCAACATCACCAACAAGAGCGACAAGGACCTGACCTTCTACGCTCCCAGCGGTAAGACCAACGTCAACGGCACCATGAAGGAACCCTGGTTCTCGGCTCACCTGATGCCCGGCACCAACGCCACCGAGGAATTCACGTTCTCGAGCGGCGAGCTCGATAGCCTCGACGACCTGGTCAACACGACCATCGGCATCGACGCCTACCTGACCGATTCCTACGAGGACGTCGTCTCCTACAGCGCAACCATCGCGTAACGGCATGTAACATCAGCCGCGGATTGGCGGACACATCCGCGCACACCAGACGGGGCCGCAGGAGTTAATCCTGCGGCCCCGTCGCTTTTATGCCGACAGCACTGCCCATACAAGCAGGCCGCCCGCCGATTTTAGTTGCGAAACGGCGGGTGGCCTATCTTTGGCGTTGGAGCACGGGCGGCGCACCGACTACGGGCGCTCCATATTGGGGACGATACTGCCTTCGGTCACCGCATGCACGGCAAGACGCATGATGTTGTCGTAGCCAGTCTTGCTCAGGATCTCCGAAATGCGGCGCTTGATGGTGCCCTCGCTCATAAACAGCTCGGCCGCGATCTCGCGACGACTTTTGCCCTCGCAGGCAAGGCGCAAAATCGATAGCTCGACATCGTCGAGGGCCGCCGTGCCCGAAAAAATGCTCTCGGGCGGCTTGGGAAACGTGCAATAGCCCGCCAGCGTGGAGCGCATCACAGCGAACAGCTCGTCGATACCGACGTTCTTGTACACAAAGCTATCGACGCCCGCCTCGCGAGCCTGATCGACAAAGGTAATCTCGGGCATGCCCGTCATGATAATGATGCGACACTCGGGCAGCTGCTCCTTGATGCGCGCCGCCGCCACGATGCCGTTTGAATCGTGTTCGGTGCACACGTCCATCAGTATCATGTCCGGGCGCTCCCTGAGTGCGACGCCCAAGGCCTCGGAGGCATCGGCAATCGCGGCGACGACGGTCATATCGGGCTGGTCACCAACGGAGCGTGCCAGGCTCTCGCGCAGAATGGCCTGGTCTTCGACTATAAGAACGCGGATCATGAGCTTCTCCTTTGGGACGTGTCGTTGGCGTTAAGCGGAATGGACACCGCAAGCGTAAAGGGCGGGGCGGCGTGGACCTCTAGGCTGCCACCCAGATCTTGTGCGACATGCCTCATACCTGGGATACCCGTTCCCTCGCGATACGATACGGGGGCCGGGGACCCATCGTTAGAAATCGTCATGCGCGCGACGGCTCCAGCATCCGCCCCCTCCTGCCACAGACGCACGTGGACCCGATGTGCCTGCGCATGCTTGGTGGCATTGGTCGAGGCCTCGCGGATAATCTGCAAAAATGCGGCGGCGACACGCGCGTCCTCGGGCAGCACACCCTCAACATCGATCTGCACACTCACCAGGCCAAAAGCATGGACGATATCACCCAGCTGCTCTGCAGGCTCGCTGGCACCGCCACTGCGCAAATCGGCGGCGATTGAGCGCAGCAACGGGTCAATCTGCTCGAGCGACTCATCGTCCAGACGTCCCTCCTCCAAATAGCGATGAAGAATGGACAGGCGCTGCCCGATCACGTCGTGCACGCGGGCACGCATACGTAGGTAGGCCGCATTGTCGGCAACCTTTTTAACTTCTTCGATCTGGGCCTGGAGCTCTTGGCCCGCAAGCTCAAGCAGGTGGTTGGCTTGCGCCAGGCGGTCGTAGGCGTGTGCGTATTCCGTCACGCCCAGGCCGACGACGCGCTCGAACGGACGGCCCGAGACCGTAACGGAGTCACGCACGAACAGACGAATCTCGGAAGGAGAGATCTCGACCACGGCGCGATCCCTACCAAAGCGATCAAGGTCGATATGGGCGCGATTAGTGCTGCTTTCGGGCATTTGCATGCTAAGTTTGCGCAGGTCGTTCCACGTGCTGCTCATGTCGCCCAGATCGGTGGGCATATGGAGCTCTACGAGGTTTTTGCGCATGCAGCGGTTCATGAGCAGCGGACGGCCCCTCGGGTCTAGATACAGGATGCCCACGGGAATCACGTTGATGGTCTCGATCGTCGAGAACATGGTGATATCCTCCTGGCGGTTACGGACGTCCATCAAGAGCGCCGCGATGGAGCGGAACAGGAAGAACGCCCCCTCCGTGATAAGGACAACGGTCCACGCCGAGCCCATGGCAAAAACCACCGGTGGTGTAACGGCGACAACAAGCAACAGTTCGGCCAGCATGACGAGGCGACGATAGTGCACCATAAGTACCACGCCATAGGCAAAGATTGCGGCATTGAGCCACAACGCTCCGCCCATTGCCCTGGCGCAAACGTCAAGCGGCGCCACCAGATACGAGCCAGACGACGCGAATAAGATGAGCGCCAAAACCACCAGGTGAAGCACAAGGCTCGCCTCGTAGGCGCAAATCACCTTACGGTTATAGGGCGAGCGGCGCGATGCGATGAGCGGGACGTGGATCGTCTGCAGGCACGCAGCCAGGGCAAAGACAACATCGAGCGCAACGATTTGGGGAAGAACGAGCGAAATCTGCATCGTCACTCACCCGCCCTCGGCATCAAGACAATCATGTGCAGCTGGCCGGGCTCGCCCTCAAGGCGGTATGCCACGTTGCGCCCTTGCAGAGCGCTTTCGAGCTCTTGCGCAGCGAGCGTCTGCGAAAGATCTTCATCATCGTTGGAAAAAAGCGTGGCGCGCAGCTCGACACTGCATCGGTCATGGTCGCCCAAGTGATACATAAGCGCCGGATGGTCGGTGGTGTAGGCAAAAAACGCAAAGTCATACACGCAGTCGTACAGGGCGCTTACCGTACTGGCGTGCAACGGGCGCCGTATGGCGATAATCGAGGCGCAATCGACATCGATCGTGCGCAGGTCACTTGCGAGCTCGTTGGCGATGAGCTGAATGCGGTCGCGATCAAAACCGCTCTCCCCGTGCTGTGCCAACGTGAGCGACCCCTTGCGCTTGCAATAGGCGACGAGCATCTTGGCGCGCTGCAGCATGCGGTAACGCTCGTGCGAAGACGCTTCGTCGGTCAACGGTGGCAACGAGCCCAGCAGGTCGTACATCTCTTCGAGCGCGCGGGCAAGCGCCTGGTCCACGTCTTGGACCAGCAAGGTCTCGGCCTCTTGATCTGCCAAATGCGCCTTAAGGTCGTAGTCGGCGGCGAGCAGCTCGTTTTGACGCTGCAGCTCCATTCGACGATGTGCCAGTTCACGGTTAAGCTCGTTGAGCTCCGACACGTCTTGGGCAAGCAGCGCCGATCCACCCAGCAGCGGAAAGGCACGGTACATCACATTGGGATCGGACGCCACGGCAAAGGCATGGGCGCGGCCGTGCTCCTGGGTCCGCAACTCCTCGCGCACGCCTACCGGCATTGGCTTTGACACCGGCGTGGCATAGACCTCCTGCAGGTCGCGCGTTAGGACTTTGAGGTCGAGCGGCAAGGTGTCGAAGATGCCGGCGATGTCGTGATACGACGGAATGACACCGCAATCGAGACAGATTTCCATCGCCACCACGCACAGGACGCAATAGACGAGCGAAAAGTTGAGCCTCCATGCCCAGGGCACGCGCAACGCATACGAGACGGCAAAGAATGCGCCACCCAGCAGTACGAGCGCCGCCGTGCCCGAGAAACGCTGGATGCGAAAGGACGAGGACCGACCAACCAGGATAAAAAAGGCTCTTCGGTGGTTTCTGTGGGAGAGATTCCGGCATAGGCCCAGCTCAGCGGGC
>CATZKS010000117.1 GCA_958421035.1 uncultured Collinsella sp.
CAGCTGCATGCCCATGTACTCGTGCACTAGGGCGCGGCAGGTGGGGTCGAGCACGGGGAAGGCAATCTCCACGCGGTGCTCGGTGTTGCGCGTCATCATGTCTGCCGAGCTCAGGTAAATCATGTCCGAGTCCACGCCGAAAGCATAGACGCGCGCGTGCTCCAAAAAGCGTCCGACGATGGAGCGGACATGCACGTTCTCGGTCTTGCCCGGAACACCGGGCTTGAGGCACGAGATGCCGCGGATGATCATGTCTACGCGCACGCCGGCACACGATGCCTCGGCGATCTTGTCGATAACCTCGCGGTCGGTCAGCGAGTTGAGCTTAAAGAACACGCGGGCGGGCTCGCCGGCAAGGGCGCGCTGGATCTCGCGGTCAAGCCCGCGCATGATGAGCGGTTTCAGTCCGACGGGCGCCACACCCAGGAAGCGGTAGTCGCCGCGCAGGTTGCCCAGCGACAGATTGCGGAAGAACAGGTTGGCGTCCTCGCCGATGCCGGGATGGGCTGTCATGAGCATAAAGTCGCTGTAGAGTTTGGCCGTCTTCTCGTTAAAGTTGCCGGTGCCCAAAAGCGTGAGGCGCGTTAGCGCCATGCCCTCGCGATAGGTGAGCTGGCAGATCTTTGAGTGGCATTTAAAGCCCTCGGAACCATAGATGACGGTGCAGCCGGCCTCTTCCAGGCGCTCGGCCCACTCGATGTTGTTCTGCTCGTCAAAGCGGGCACGAAGTTCCATGAGCACCGTGACCTCTTTGCCGTTCTCGGCGGCATCGATCAGCGACTCGCACAGGCGGCTCTGCTTGGCCACGCGGTAGAGCGTGATGCGCAGCGAGATACACTCGGGGTCGTAGGCGGCCTCGTGCACCAGATCCAGGAAGGGGTTCATGGCCTCGTAGGGATAAAAGAGCAGCTTGTCGCCCTGCAGCACCTGTTCGCGGATGGAGCGGGTCATATCGATGGTGGGGTTGGGCTGCGGCTTAAACGGCGTAAAGAGCAGCTCGTTGCGCAGGTGCTCGGGAATCTTGCCCTCAATGCCAAAGACGTAGCCCAGGTCGAGCGGGATATCGCAGGTAAAGACAGAGCGACGCGAGAGCTCGAGCGCCTTGCGGATGGTCTTGAGCGTTGCCTTCTCGAGCGACCCCGAGACCGCGAGCACTACCGGCTGCAGACGCAGGCGCTTCTTGAGGATGCGCTTCATGTGCTGGCGGTAGTCCTCTTCTTCTTCGACGCCCTCGCCGTCCGGATCGATGTCGGCGTTGCGGGTGACGCGGATCAGCGCACGATCCAGCGGCTTATAGGAGCCAAAGCAGCTGTCCAGGCAGGCGAGGATGACGTCCTCGAGCAAGATGTAGGAGTAGGTGCCGGTGGGCGAGGGGATCTCGACCACGCGGTTCATCGAGGCGGGAATCTCGATAAGGCCCAGCAGGCTCTCCTCGTCGGTGGCACCGTCCAGACCACAGGCCAGATAGAGCGCGCCATTGCGTAGGTTGGGGAAGGGGTGGCGAGGATCGATGACCAGCGGCGAGATGACCGGCGACACGTAGGCCTGGAAGTAGCGGGTTACAAAGGTGCGCTCCTCGGGCGTAAGCGAATCGATGCGGGCGCGGTGAACGCCCAAGGTGTCGAGCTTGCCCTCGATGCTCTTAAAGATGGACTCCCAACGGGTAAGGAGCCCGGGCATTTCGGCCATGACAGCATCGACCTGTTCGGAGGCGGTCATATTGCTCTTGTTGTCGACAGGTTGCTTTTTGAGCTCTGCCAGATCGGACAGGCCGCCCACGCGCACCATGAGAAACTCGTCGAGGTTAGACTCGAAAATCGACACGAACTTTAGACGCTCGAACAGCGGAACGGTCTCATCGAAGGCTTCGTCAAGCACACGGTTGTCAAAGCGTAGCCAGCTGAGCTCTCGGTTCTGCGTGTACGAGAAGTCGCGAGGCGGTTTGCGCAGCTTTGCGGCGGCTTGCTTTTTTTCGATTTTGCTCGGCATATGCATCTGTCCGTTCAGTCCCCGCAGGGGACGGTAGCCTAACCCTATTCACTATTGTCTCAATTTAGTCGACTTGTGGCACGGACGTATTGTGCGAACGGTATCTTTACCTACTTCTTACGCTGACAAGTCATAGGACTGACGCCCTGCTCGTCTGCAAGCGGTCTATATCCTCACTCAACTGGTACGTAAGTGTGAATAAGAATGATGGATAGCTGAATATCATTGAATGCAGGCGGAAACGTAAACAAACATCATTTATATACATAAAACCGATTTAGCTATGCAATTCTGAATCAAAAGTTTAGAGATGCAATTGCAAATAGTTTTTAGGAAAAAAGAGCGTTTACCTTAGAAAAGTTACTTTAGAACGCCGAAGTACATTATGGGGGAATCTCATGCGATATACCGTTCATCGCACTTTGTTGACCGTTCGGGGGCGAGGTGGAATTGCGGGTGGAATTTGGATATAACTAGAGCTGTCAGCAAGCAGCGTCCGCTATGGAAGGGCGCTGAGAGATTCGGCCGAAAGGCCCGAAAGAAAGGTAGGAGGCCATGACGAAAGGTCTGCACGTGCCTTCCGAGATCGGCAAGCTCAGGAAGGTCTGCCTGCACCGTCCCGGCGACGAGCTCCTCAACCTGCCGCCCGACGAGCTCGAGCGACTCCTGTTCGACGACGTCCCGTTCCTGGAGGTCGCGCAGCAGGAGCACGACACCTTCGCCCAGATCCTGAGGGACCAGGGCGTGGAGGTCCTCTATCTCGAGAACCTCGTCGCCGAGGTGTTCGACCAGGTCCCCGGCGCCCGCGCCGAGTTCACCGACCAGTACATCGCCGAGGCCGGCATCCGCGGCCAGCACATGCCGCAGATCGTCCGCGAGAAGCTGGACTCCATCGAGGACAACCTCGAGTTCGTCAAGAAGACCATGGCCGGCATGACCAAGTCCGAGATCGACATGCCCCTCACGGCGTCCACGACCCTCGACTCCCTGGTCAACTCCGAGTCCGAGTCCGACCTGATCATCGACCCGATGCCCAACCTCTACTTCACCCGCGACCCGTTCGCGGTCATCGGCGAGGGCGTCAACCTCAACCGCATGTACTCGGTCACCCGCAACCGCGAGACCCTGTACGGCAAGTACATCTTCAAGTACCACCCCGACTACAAGGACGTCTCGCTGTACTTCCGCCGCGACTGCCAGTTCCACACCGAGGGCGGCGACGTGCTGAACATCAACGAGAAGACCCTCGCCGTCGGCATCTCCCAGCGCACCCAGGCCGCCGCGATCGACGTCATGGCCCAGAACATCTTCTGGAACTCCGACTCCAAGGTCGAGCGCATCCTGGCCTTCGACATCCCGGTCTCGCGCGCCTTCATGCACCTCGACACGGTCTTCACCCAGATCGACGTCGATAAGTTCACGATCCACCCCGCCATCATGGGCACCCTGCGCGTCTACGAGCTGACCGCCGGCAAGAACCCGGGCGACGTGAACATCCGCCTGATCGAGGACACCCTCGAGCACGTCCTGGAGGACGCCACCGGCGTCGACCAGGTCAAGCTGATCCCCTGCGGCGGCGGCGACCCGATCGCGGCCTCCCGCGAGCAGTGGAACGACGGCTCCAACACCCTGTGCGTCGAGCCCGGCAAGATCTGCGTCTACGCCCGCAACACCGTCACCAACGACGTGCTGTACAAGGAGGGCCTGGACCTTCTCGTCGTGCCCTCCGCCGAGCTCTCCCGCGGCCGCGGCGGCCCGCGCTGCATGAGCATGCCCTTCTGGCGCGAGGACCTCTAAGGTCTTCAAGGACCCGTACAGGTCATAATACATACATCTAGCTGCCATTAGATGTCTCCCATTGGGGCGGTGCGGGTTTTCGCACCGCCCCAATCTTGTATGAGGAACGTCAACACGATTGGATGACTGCTTTTGTAAGGAGCTTGGCCATGGACATCAAGACGATTGGCGTTGAGGAATGGCTCAACGTTTGGGAGAAGAGCGCCACGTGGGACATCGCCCAGTCGACGATCTCGTCGCTCACCATGGGCGAGCTGCGCGCGCTCGATGAACAGGACGGCGCCACGTTCTACGAGCGCCTGGACCGCGAGAAGATGAACTACGGCTGGATCGAGGGCTCGCCGGAGTTTAAGGCCGAGGTTGCCAAGCTGTATCGTCGGGAGGTCAATCCCGATCACATTCTGCAGACCAATGGCTGCACGGGCGCTAACCTCAACGCCATCATGGCTGTGGTCGAGCCCGGCGACCATGTTATCGCCGAGTGGCCCACCTACGCGCCGCTCTACGAGATTCCGCGCACGCTGGGCGCCGAGGTCGAGTATTGGGAGCTTCGCGAGGAACTCGGCTGGAAGCCCGATATCGAACAGCTCAAGCGCTTGGTGCGCCCCAACACCAAGCTTATCTGCATAAACAACGCATCGAACCCCATCGGTACGGTGCTCGATGCCGGTATGCTCGGTCAGATTGCCGAGATCGCCCGCTCGGTGGGCGCCTATGTGCTGTGCGACGAGGTGTACCTGCCGCTTGAAAACACTGAGTCCTTTATGTCGATGGTCGACGTGTACGAGAGGGCCATTGTCACCAACTCGTTGTCGAAGACCTATTCGACGCCTGCGGCCCGCGTGGGCTGGGTCGTGGCAGACGAAGAGATATCCAACCGCATCCGCACCTATCGCGATTACACCATGATCTGCGGCGGTGTGTTCAACGACGCCCTGGCGACCTATGTGCTTGAACACAAGGATAAGATCCTCGAGCGCAATCGCAAGATCGTGTTTGACAACCGCGATATCGCGCAGGCTTGGATCGATACACAGCATCGCGTTTCCTGGACGGCCCCACAGGGCGTGTCTACCTCGTTTATCCAGCTTGATATTCCCGAGGACGACGAGGAGTTCTGTAAGCGCCTGCTGTCCGAGAGGGGAGTGCTGCTGGTACCCGGCAGCCGCTTTGAGCTTCCCTGTGGCGCACGCCTGGGCTACTGCGCGAGCGAGGACGTTCTGCGTGAGGGCCTGAGGCTTTTGGACGAGGCGCTGGCGGAGTTTGATCGCTAGGATTCCGATGGTCTTCGAGGGCCTTATCTAAATTGGCCGAAGATAATCGAAAATGGACCCGTTTCCCTAGGGGAAGCGGGTCCATTTTTCTATACCGAGAAGTCAAGTTGTTACAAATGGGGCCGTAAAGCGAGGCGGTATCCGCTGGGCCTTATACTGAGTTTCCGGTGAACGGTATCAAGCGTCTGGTAAACGGTAATTTATTTATCAGAAATGAATAGGACAAACTTTTTTCTGAATAAACATGAAAATGGTTGAGACGCGGTGTGAACCGCTAATTCTATTCATAGCTTTATTGGAAATATGCAATTTGAGGATGGTTTAACAAAGTTTAGTTCCATTTGATTTTAGGATTAAAACGCGTTTAAGCACGTAAATACGCTTTATTAAGATGAAGTGTGCCATGCGTGAAGTATATGTGTATGCCGTTCACCCCCTATAAAAAACCGTTCGGGGGCAAGGTGGAAGTATGAGCTGATTTTGGATATAAATATGTCGTCAGCAATAACGCCTCACACGGAGGGGCGCTAACGAATCGGCCCTGACAAGGGCCCGAAAGAAAGGTAGGAGGCCATGACGAAAGGTCTGCACGTGCCTTCCGAGA
>CATZKS010000118.1 GCA_958421035.1 uncultured Collinsella sp.
ATCGAGCGCCGGGCCACCGCAGGCAAGCACGATATTGATAAACGCATCGGCGGCCTCGGCCTTGAGCAGCTCGACCTGCTCCTTAGGGAATGCCTTGCTCGCGCGCGGCATGGTGCACGACATCATGAGTCGCGCTGCATCGGCCATGGTCTTGCCGCTCGCCTCGAACGCGTCAATGGCGTCGAGTGCCATCTGCGCCTTCTCGGTCGCGGCCTTGCTTGCGCCCAGCGCCGCGCGATAGGCATCGGCGAGTGCCGAGGTATCGGCCTGCCCGCGCGCCACGCACACGTCGTCCATACCGCCCGGCAACTGGCTCGACAGCTCCAGCAGGTCGCGCACCAGGCCCTTGATGGTCGCGCCAGCGCCAAAGGAACCGCCCTCGCCCGCCATGGGATACCAGGCATAGAGGGCCTTGAGCGATGCCGCGAGCTCGGGGGCGGCATCGGGCGCCGTCGCGCGGGCCAACACATGCTCAACAGCCTGGTCCATAAACTCGTCGGTATCGGTGAGCACCGTGAACTCGGGGTCGATGCCCAGCTCCAGCGCATGCGCGCGCAGGATACGCGAGCACATGCCGTGAATGGTCGAGATCCACGCGTCGTCGACGGTCAGTGCTTCCTCGTCCATGCCCTCGTCGATAAGCGCACGGCGCACGCGGTCACGGATCTCGGCCGCGGCATCTTTGGTAAAGGTAATGGCGAGCACCTGGTCAAGATGTTCAACGAACGGACCGGATTCAGGCGAGAGCGCGTAGACGATGCGACGCGTGAGGGTAAAGGTCTTGCCCGAACCGGCGCCCGCCGAGACAAACAGCGGACGGTCGAGCGTTTTGACAATCTGCAGCTGTTGCGGCATCAAAGTCGAAAGATCCATGGTCTACACGTCCCTCCTTACAAACGTTCCTTCGTGGTTATACGAGCAGCGCGCATGCACGGCCTGAGCCGACGTCGGGTCGACGGCGGCAACGTTGCCCGCCTCGAGCTCGCGCAGGCGCTCGGCGATGCCGGCCTCCACGCGATCGAGCAGGGCGTCGAAGTCCATGCTGCCACCCTCGCCGGGGAAGCCTTTCTTAAGGCCCGGAATGCGACCGTCGCCGCGCTCCTCCTCGAGCAGCTCGGCGCTCGCGGCACCGCGCAACGCCGGCTTGCCGCCCTTGGTCGAAAAGTAGAGTGCCGCGCGGGTGTCCAGATCCAGCGCCCGGCGCATGGCCTGGGCGTAGATGAGCGTTTGGGTATGTGGCGGCAACCAGCGCGGGTCGTCGATGGGTGCCGTGCCCGATTCCTCGTCGCGCACCGTGGGGTCGGCGAGCTTAAACTCCTCAACGCCCGTGCGATGCTTGTAGTCGATCACCACGGCACGATTCTCGGCGTCCACGTCCACGCGGTCGATGCGTCCGCCAAGCGGCCAACCGGCATACTCGACCTTGAGCTCGTTGAAGGCAAACTCCAGGTAGCGCGGGGCAAAGGGGGCAAGTGCCTCGGACTCGTAGGCAAGCACGCCCTCCAGCTGCGGCAAGATCTCGGCCACCTGGCGCTCCTCCACCGCAGAGAGCGGCACCAGCGGGCCCTCCGTGCCTCGCTTGCCGGCGTGCTCGGCCAACGTCTCGTCAAAGACCTCGCGCAGCAGCTCCTGAGCGCGCGGCAGATTCTCGGGCGTCACGCGTTCCATGCCCTCCTGGGGCAGGCGGGCATGCAGGTGCTCCAGCACGTCGTGGACAAAGTTGCCCTTCTCCATGTTGCCAAAGCCCGCGTCGATGGACTGGGGCTTCACGCGGTACGAGACGAACCAGCATAGCGGGCAGGTCGAATAGGCCTCGATCTGCGAGGCAGACGTCAGACGCGGCACGAGCGGCGCATCCTCGCCCTCGCCATCACGACGGCGCAGGACCAGATACGGAATGGCTTCATCGCTCAGATGCTGAGGAGCTTCGCAGGTCACGCGCGCGCGCCTAAGACCTTCGCCTGCCGCAGGATCAAAGTCGGCGATGATATCGCCCTCGCCCACGCGCGTGGGCTTGGCAGCGCCAGCGGCCTCGGCATGTGCCCGCAGCTCGGTCCATACGGCTGCCGGGTAGCACTCGCGCGCCTGGCGATCGTGTGTCACGCGGGCGAGCGCGACCGGACCGTTCGCTGCCTGCATTGCACGGCCAAAGCGCACGCGCAGCAGGGCGGCGGGCTCCAAAGACACGCCGTCGCGGCGCAGCTCGGCCGTCAACGTGGCAAGCGGGCCCTCTTCGTGCGAAAGCGGGTAGCTGTCCAGGTCGACATCGGCAAACAGCACGGCATCGTAGCTGGCAGGACGCAAAACCGACGCATCGGCAAGCGACACGAAGCGCACTTGCGCCCGTGGCGTGCGATCGACCTCGTAGGTCTCGTAATCGTAAGCGGTGCTGCGCTTGTCCACCTTAGTTCGAACGCCGTCGAGAACCGGCATGGTCGCGGCCTGCGACACGTCGAGCGCGCGAGCATCGTTCATAAGGATGTCGATGGCATGGCGCAGCAAAGCCGTCTCTGCCTGACGACGGGCCTGGCCGTCAAGACCGCCTAGAGCGCGATCGGGCAGCGCCTCTGCAACGGCGAGCATGGCCTTGAGCGCCGTCACGGGTTTGTCGCGCCACAGCGCCTGAAACACGTCCGAGACCACGCACGGCACATTCTTAAACCAGTTATCGTCGCTGGCGGCCTTGCGGGCGCCCCTCACCTGGCCCTGCACGCTCTGCAGCAGGCTCTTGACGCCCGCAGCGGTCTTGCTGCGCGACAGGCGCATGTTCTTGTCGAAGCCGCGGGCGCTCGCGGCGTCGGCACCCGAAAGCGGACTGTAGATCCAGTCGGTAAGCTCCGGCGCGGGCCACCACTCGGTCTTTGACGCCATGCCCTCATCGGCGGCCTTCATGCGCTCGATCAGGCCGGCAAGCGCCGCAAACTGCCTGCCCGCAATGGATTGGGAAAACGCCGTGAACTCAGTTGTCTCGGCAGCGATATGACGAGCCGCCAGACGAGAGGCGAGCTCACCGAACAGCTGGGGTGCCCGGGCAGAAACGGCAAGCACGCGCACGGGGTCGGCGGGCGTTGCAGTAGCTTTATCGGCCTTGGACTCCTTGTGCGCTTTCACCAACTTATCGATGGCGTCCGCATAGACATGAGCACGGGCATGGGGGCCGGCGACCTCAATAAAGGCAGGCTGAGCGGCGGCCCCGCAAACGACATCAGACGCGACGGCGTCCTCCCCCAGCGGCGCGATCTCAAACAGCACACCGCGGGCATCAAATGCCGTGGCAAGCTCCTCGCGCATCGCCGCCTGCTCGCGGGCAAGCAGCACGACGACCTCTCCCCCATTGTTCGCCACGGCAGACAGCAGCTCGAGTAGGCCGTGCGTAAACGACGTGATACCGCGCACGCATACCGCGCGGGCGCACGCCGGAAGGTTGTCGGCCAGCACCTCGGCCATAAGGTCAGCCGCCTCGCAGGGCTCGACCATGTCTCGACGGTCCAAGCCGCTCGCGTAGGCGCGCAAAAGCTCGAACACGCGAGCTTCAGCATCGCTTTTTGGCTCAGGCTGGCAATTGTTGCCACCGCATCGCTCGGCACCCGTCCCTGCCACACCCGGAAGCACATCGCGAGCCATGCGCGCGAGCATGCGCACCGTGCCCTGGCCACACGAAAGCGGCTGAAGATCGGCATCATCGCGGCGGGCAATCATATCCGAAAACAGCATCTGGCGCTGCAGGTTGTCGACGAAATCGCGCCCGTCGCCCAAAAGCTCCCAAAGCGAGCGAAGCCACGACGAAGGCGTCTTGTAATCGATACCCAGTGAAACCCCGGCTTCCGCCGCATCATGACGGCACAGGTCGAGCTCGGCAAACGTTGGTGCCAGCAACACGGCACGCCCGTGACGGGCAATAAGGTCGGCAAGCAGCGCCGACTCGGCATCGCTCAAATCCGTGCCGGTATTGGTGGTATAGATTCGAACAGGCATGGTCCTCCGCTCAAACCGTTCGCAATAATCAATGCATCCATCCTACCCGCCCAAGCGGACACATTGCCACCGCAGTTCCATCTTTTGGTACAAAGCAACCTGAACCCAACGCACCAGCCGATTGCAGGCATATAAAAACCGCCCCCGGAGGGACGGTTCTTCGTAATTCAATGTTGTCGCTGGCCTACTCGCCATCCTCCAACTTAATGAGGATCTTGCGGTAGCCACCGTACTCGCCGTTCAGCGCCTTTGAAACGCGGCTCACCGTGGTGGACGAAGCGCCGGTACGGGCCTGAACCTCAACATAAGGCTCGCCCTCGTCCAAATAGCGCGCAACCTGCAAACGCTGAGAAAGGTCGCAAATCTCGCGCGGCGTACAGATATCGGTCAAAAACGCTTGGATATCCTTCTCGTCATCCAAAAGACTAAATGCGTGGACCAGCTGCTTGACATCAGGCTTGTCAAACATGTTCTCGATATTCATCGATCACCGCCAAACCCGCCAAAAGGCATCGAAGTTGATACTGACATCGGGCATCGTTCGCCCGTTCTATGCAATAGGGCAACGCCTGTGGCTTTTGCCCGTAGCAGTGTAGCACACCACCAAACTAAAGCGACAAGACTCTCTGCCAGCGGCGCGTTTTTCAGGACGAACGCCGTTTAGAAACCGTATGCGCACGTAAGCTCCACGAATATTTGAGACAATGGGCGCCCAAACACCGCGGCGCGCCCGCGCAACCATCCAGGTCGTCGCCGCAAGCCGCTTCACGCGACGCCAGCAACCCCGGCGCAAGAAAGGATTCACGCCATGCGCTTTATGCTTAACTGGCTCTTCACCTCGATCGCCATCGCGATCGCCACGTTCCTCGTCCCCGGTATCCAACCCTTCGGCTTTGCCGAGACCTGGGTCTGCTTTGCCTTTGTGGGACTGTTCCTGAACATTGTCGATTCGCTCGTCAAGCCGTTCCTGACCGTCATCTCACTGCCGCTCACTATTATTACGCTTGGTGTTTTTCAACTCGTAGTCAACAGCTTTATGCTCGAGCTGGCCAGCTACCTGTCGGTCAATCTGCTGGGCGCGGGCATCTCCATCGCCAGCTTTGGATCGGCCTTTATGGGCAGTATCCTGGTATCCATCACGCGCAGCATCCTCAACAGCATCGCCGAGGACTAAAACGGCCATTCCGGCCGTGCCCGTCTCAACAGCCCAAAACGAAGGCCGCCCATCGCAAAAATGGGCGGCCTTCTTATTTTTCACGTCTCAAAGGGCGAGAGAATCTACCATTTCTACTCCGTCTCCAAATGGCAGGTGTGGGTTAGATGACGTAGTCGTAGCCATGGTTGGGAGCGACAAGTTGATCGAGTGTCACACCGTCGAGGTAGTCGTTGATGAGCTTGTCCAGGTTCTTCCACACGTCGAGCGTGGGGCACTCATCCGAGCGTGAGCAGCCCTTGCAGTCGCCATCCAGGCATGCAACCGGTGCCAGACTGCCCTCGGTCAGGCGCAGGATCTCGCCCACCGTGTACTGCTCGGGCGGGCGCGTGAGCACGTAGCCGCCGCCCTTGCCGCGCATGCCCGAAAGCATGT
>CATZKS010000119.1 GCA_958421035.1 uncultured Collinsella sp.
GCCACCCAAAAACGTCATGAGCATGCCAAGCAGGTTGCCCACACCGTTGAGCAGCTCCTCGCGCGCGCCCAGACTCGAAAGCGCAAAGCCAACGGCCAGAGGTGTGCACGCCAGGGCAAACGTCGCCGCCAACGCCAGGCACACGCGACCCACGCCGACCTCGGCGACCGCGCCGGCAAAGCCCACGACGCCCATCATGCTCGACACAAACCAGATGCAGACGGTAAGCACGGCGGCGGCCGCAAACACGGCGAGCGAACGCCGGCGCTCGGAGATTGGGCCGGCCTCCATGCGGCGCACGCGCTCGGGCTCGCTCATGCCCGAGAACACCAGCCCCACCGACACGATGACCGACGAGATAATCGCGTACGCACCAAAGTTAAAGTACGACTCGAGCGTGGCGGCGGCAGTCGAGTCGACCTTGACCTGCTCGATCTCGACCTCGGCACGCTCGGCAGCGGCATGTTCGGCAGCCTTGGCAACGTCACCGTTGGAGGCAGTGGGCTCAAGCGCCGCCGCAGCGCCCGCGAGTGAGATCCAGCGCGAGGCCTCGGCAGACGAAAGCGCCGCCGCCATGGTGCCGGCACCGTAGGTCACATCGAGCTTGGGCAGGGACTCCCCCACGCGGGCGGCTGCAACGAGGTCGCCCTCAAACCCCTCCGGGA
This sequence comes from uncultured Collinsella sp., assembly GCA_958421035.1. Taxonomy (GTDB): domain Bacteria; phylum Actinomycetota; class Coriobacteriia; order Coriobacteriales; family Coriobacteriaceae; genus Collinsella. Next base: position 666 of record CATZKS010000119.1, read on the forward strand.
TAAAGAACACGCAGTCGGCGCTGCCCTTGGCGCTATTGCTCTTGGAGAGCGCGTCCGCAAGATCGTACGTATCGTCGCCGATGCCCGTGACCAGCTCAAAACGCGACCCCAGATGCTTGGTAAGCGCACGCGAAAGGTCGCTGTCGTCGCGGTCGACCACGATCACGTTGGCGTCGTAGGGCTTGTACTCGGTGAGCTGCGACGAGTTCCAGCTCACCGAGGCAGCAATGAACACGCCCATCAGCGAAATGAACACCGTATAGATGAGCAGGTAGAACGGGTGCGCGAACGCCATGCGAAGCGCAGTCTTAAAGGTGCTCATAGCGGCTCCTTCCAAAGATCAGCGTGGCGGCGGCAACGAACAGCAGCGCCATAAGGACCAGCGCGCCGGCGCGAACGGCAAAGGGGCCCAGGTCCTCAAAGAAATACAGGCGGTTGAACATGTCGCAGATGAGCTTGACAGGGTTGAACCAGCACTCGGCCGGGCAGGCGCGGGCGACGTCGTCGGCAAGCGCCATCGCCGGCTCGCCGTAGAGGCCGGCGAACAGGGCGCACGTGGTAGCAAAGCCCGTGAGGATGCCCGACTTGGACGCCTTGCCGCCCTTAACGGGAAGCGTGCCCACAAAGAGCCCCAAGCCCGTGGCGGCAAGCGCGGAAGCGGCGCCGCCCATCAAACACAGTCCCTCGCGCCCGCCAAAGTCGACGCCCACGACCAGGCGCACGTAGCCGATCGTGATCGTCATCGAGGCGAAGGAGACCAGCCACGAGCCGACAAAAATGCCGGCCAGCGACGCCGTCTTGGAAAGGCCGCCCACGCAGCGGCGTGCGCCAAGGCCCGACAGATTGGGCTGCAGGTCGACGACGCTCAAGGCGGCAAACTCGGCAGACATCATCGCAACCAGGCCAAAGAGTGCGTAGTAGTAGATGACCGTGCCATCGGGCGTGGTGCGTGTCAGGCTTACGCGGCGGGTGCCGCCCTCGAGCGACAGGGCGCGCGCAACCGCCTCCGGGTCGGCGAGCGCCGCCGGGTTGTCCTGGGCAATCTGGGATATGAGCTCGGCATTTTGTGTATACGAGCTTGCCACCGTCTCCAAAATGCTGCGGTCGGTGAGCACCGACGACGCACGTGAGTTGTCGTAACTCGATAGCAGCGTGAGTTTGGGCGCGCCCGCGTCGTCGACCGTATAGACGCCCGCGACCTCGCCGGCCTTGAGCGCACGGTTCGCGTCGGCTGCGTCGTCGCACTCGTGGATCTCGAGCAGCTGGTCGTCGCCTTCCTTGGCAAGCGACGTCGCCACGTCCTTAAAGGTCGAGGCGTCCCAGGCCTCATCCGCTACGACGGCCACCGGCACCGGGTCGACCGTGCCGTCGGAGCTGAGGTTCGCAAACATAAACATGAACATCGTGGAAAGCGCGACGGGAAAGATCGCGCCCCAGACCCACGTGCTCGGCCGGCGCAGCAGCGTCTTGACCGTAATGATAATGGTGTTGAACATGGCTGCCCCCTAGTCGCGCAGCTCGCGGCCGGTGATCTCGAGGAACACGTCGTTGAGGGTCGGCGGCTCGCTCCACACGCGGCCGAGCGCCACGTCGGCAGCGCGCAGCGTGTCGAGGATGTCGACCAGGTTGTGCGGGCTCGCCTCGCAGGTGCAGACGAGCTCGCCGCCGGACAGCTCAACCGAAAGCACGTGCTCGAGGGCGCGCAGGCGCTCGACCGTGGCGGGCTCGACGGCGCCGACCTCGACGGTCACGCGCTCACCCATCTGAATCATGCGCTTGAGCTCGTCGTTGGTGCCCTGCGCCAACACGCGCCCGCCGTCCATGATCATGATGCGGCTGCAGATCTGCTCGACTTCCTCCATGTAATGGCTGGTATACACTACCGTGGCGCCCTCGTCGCGCAGGCGGCAGATGCCCTCCAGGATGGCGTTGCGGCTCTGCGGGTCGACCGCCACCGTGGGCTCGTCAAAGAAGATGAGCTCGGGCTTGTGCGCGATGCCGCAGGCAATGTTGAGGCGTCGCGCCAGGCCGCCCGAGAGCTTGCCTGGGCGGAACTTGGCAAAGTCGCCCAGCCCGACAAAGTCGATCGCCTCGTCCACCAGCGCGCGACGGCGCTTGCGGTCGCTAACGTAAAGGCTGCAGAAATAGTCGATGTTCTCGCGCACGGTGAGTTCGTCGAACACCGCAACTTGCTGCGGGACCACGCCGATGCGACGCTTGAGGTCGTAGCGGGCGGGCGTCATGGGCTCGCCGAACAGCTCGATGGTGCCTTTGTCGTAGGCAAGCAGCTGCAGAATACAGTTGATGGACGTGGTCTTGCCCGAGCCGTTGGGGCCCAGCAGGCCAAAGATCTCGCCGGGGGCGATGTTCAGGTTAAAGTGGTCGAGCGCGATAAGATCGTCGTAGCGCTTGACGAGGTTTTCGACGTGGACGATGTCTGTCATGAGGCGGCCCTTCTGTTGATTGCGGCCCGGTACGATTGCATCATCGCAGGAGCCGCCGGCGCGCACCAGTGAGCTTTGTCACGAGTGCGGAGGCTCGGTCGCGTTGCTCGCCGACGCGACCGCTTTGCCGCGCGGGAGGAATGTCACGGTTGCGCAGGCGGCCCCTCCACCACACGCAGCTTCGCGTACAATACCCGTATGAACAGGCTTTTCGACAAATCGATCGTGCTGGCGTGCTGTATTGCGGCCGCCATGGGTCTTGCTGTGGACGCTCGCCTGGTCGCGGCGTTTTGCCTTGGCGTTATTGCCACCTCGCTGGCCGAGGTCGCACAGGGAAACCGCGCCCGCCGTGCGAGCGAGACCGCGAGCTACGTTTACATCATCGCGGCAGTTTTCGTACCGCCGTTTGTGCCGCTTGCGCCTCTCACCTTCTATGACATCGCGCGGCGCGTGCGCCGTGAGCACGCCTGGGTCGCGCTGGGCATTGGCTCCGTCTTTGCCTTTGCGCTCATCGCGGACCTTCGCACCGACGCGCTTACCGCCCGAACGCTCCTGCTGACCGCCATCCTTTCGGTTGCCGCCACCTTGCTATCGCTACGCACCGCCCAGTTGGAACGCGAGCAGCAGCGCATGCGCCGTACCCGCGACGAACTGCAGGAACGAGCCCTCGCGCTCGAAGCGCGCAACCGCGACCTCGCCGATCGCCAGGACTATGAGGTCGAACTTGCGACCCTGGCCGAGCGCGCCCGCATCGCGCGCGAAATTCACGACAACGTCGGCCACCAGCTCACGCGTGCTTCGTTGCAGACCGAGGCCCTGCGCGTGGTCCACGCCAACGAGCCCAGGATTGCCGCCGACTTTACCGACGTCAAACGCACGGTTGACGAGGCGCTCCAGCTCGTACGCACCAGCGTCCACTCCCTCAACGACAACGCCGTCGACCTTTCCGTGCAGCTCGAACGCATTGTTGAAGGCGCGCACTCGGACGGCGGCCCGCAGATTGAGCTTGAAGTTTTGGCTGAGCATGCGCCCGCAAATGTCGCCAACTGCTTTGCGGCGGTCCTGCGCGAGGCGCTCTCCAACACCATGCGCCACGCCCATGCCAAAACCATTACCGTGCGGTGCATGGAGCATCCGTCGTTTTACCAGCTCATCGTTACCGACGATGGCGCGGGCGGGGTCCAAGCAAGCGGCTGCGGCGCCGCAGAGGGCATGGGGTTGAGCTCCATGCGCGAGCGCGTCGAGGCGCTTGGCGGCACCTTCACCGCCGGCCCGCGCGCCGGCGTCGGCGGCTGGCGTGTGTTTGCCACCGTTCCCAAACAGCAAGGAGATGAGGGCCGATGAGGCTCATCGTTGTCGACGACGACCGCCTAGTGGTCGATTCGCTCAAGATTATCCTGGGTGCCCAGCCGCAGATCGAAGTGGTGGGCACCGGCGCCAACGGCGACGACGCGGTCGTGCTCTACGCCGAGCACACACCCGATATCGCGCTGCTCGACATTCAGATGCCGGGACGCGACGGCCTATCGGCGGCGCTTGAGCGCGATCCTGCAGCACGCGTGGTGTTTCTGACAACATTCTCGGATGACGAGTACATTGTGTCGGCGCTTAAACTGGGCGCCCGCGGCTACCTGATTAAAACCGATGTCGCCGCCATTCCGCCGGCGTTGGCACAAGTCATGGACGGCAAACGCGTGCTCGAGGGCAAGGCGATCGAGGATATCAACTTTGATGGGGCGGGCGTCGAGGCCGGCGCGACCCGCCGGCCCGCGGCCTTTGTCGGCCTGACCGACCGCGAGTTCGAAGTCGCAGAGCTCATTGCCCGCGGCCTCGACAACAAGGAGATCGCCGCCACGGCATACATGGGCGAAGGCACCGTACGCAACCACATCAGCTCGATCCTTGCCAAAATGGGCCTACGCAACCGCACGCAAATCGCTATCGCCTACCTGCGAGGGTAATTACCCAACGGCCGACCGCTCCGGCATAGCAAAATGGCTGTTAGCGATTTAATACCATTTCAAAACTATGCCGGTTTACGGGGCTAAACCCAGGAACCCCGTCCATACCCGCGTTTTCTGCAAAATGACGGCTCGTCTACCTGCGGTTTTATTTTCACGCTTTTCGGTATGGTTGGGGATTCGGAATCCGGCCCCGTAAACCGGCATAGTTTTGTCCGAGCAACCCTGTACGAGCGCCTCCGCAAGCCTTGCGGGACCAAAATGATCCGTTTTCCTCCATCCCCAAGGGATCAGCCGGAACCGCTTGCCACGAAATCGGCCCATCTACTACGTTTGACTCGATACCCCTGACCATGCCTTCGTTTTGAACAAAACCGCAGGCGTTCTACCTGCGGTTTTGTTTTCGCGTTTTTTGGCATGGTTGGGGGTAAGGGGCTAAACGTAGT
>CATZKS010000120.1 GCA_958421035.1 uncultured Collinsella sp.
GCGCAGGGGGCGCTGATGCGGCCCTCCCTCTTACACCACAAAAATTCACGCCATCCAGACCGCAGTTTTACCAACAATTTATCAGGGGTTTTGTTGCCAAAAAACGTCGTGTGCTCGGCGGTCTCGAAATTTGCCGCATACTTCCGGAAAGCCGCCCGCGAGCGTTGTGCTCGCGGGCGGCTTTTGCTCAACTAACGCTACAAAGGCGCTTGTTTTGTCCAATAGCTAGGCGTTACTTGATCTCGATGAGCTCGTACTCGCTCGTGCCCAAGCCGATTTTCTCGGCATGCGCGATGCACGCGCGCCAGTCGGTGTCGGGATGCGTGATGCAGAAGGGATCCTTGGCCTGCTCGCCCTCCAGATGCTCGTGGTTATGCTCCATCTTGGCGGCGCTGTCGGTGAGCTCGGTGTTGGGCAGCGGCTCGGATGCCATGACGGCATCGGCACAGGCCTGGTCGATGGCGACCGGGTCGAAGCTCGCGAACATGCCGATGTCGTTGACGATGGGTGTGTCGTTTTCGGGGTGGCAGTCGCAGTTGGGGCTGATATCCATAGCCAGCGAAATATGGAAGCTGGGGCGATCCTGGACAACGGCCTTAGTGTACTCGGCGATCTTGCAGTTGAGCACGTCGGCCGCGGCGTCATAGCCGGGCTTGATGCAGTCCTGGTTGCATGCCGCAATGCAGCGTCCGCAGCCCACGCAGCGATCGTGGTCGATGGTGGCCACGTGCACCGTGCGAGTAGCGCCGCTGGCAAGCTCGCGCTCGCGGGTGTCGTCGAACGAGATAGCGTTGTGCGCGCAGATCTTTTCGCAGGCATGGCAGCCAACGCAGTGCTCGGTCGCGACGTTCGGCTTGCCGGCGGCATGCTGCTCCATCTTGCCGGCACGACTACCGCCACCCATACCAAGATTCTTCATGGCGCCGCCAAAACCGGCCTGTTCATGGCCCTTAAAGTGGGTGAGGCTGATCACGATATCGGCATCCATGAGTGCCTGACCGATCTTGGCCTCGTGCACGTACTCGCCGCCCTCGACCGGGACGAGCGCCTCGTCGGTACCCTTGAGGCCGTCGGCGATGATGATCTGGCAACCCGTGGCATACGGGGTAAAGCCGTTCTGGTAGGCGGTGTCGATGTGCTCGAGCGCGTTTTTGCGGCTACCGACATAGAGCGTGTTGCAGTCGGTGAGAAACGGCTTGCCGCCCAGCTCCTTCACGACATCCGCGACGGCGCGGGCGTAGTTGGGGCGCAAAAAGCTCAGGTTGCCCAGCTCGCCAAAGTGAATCTTGATGGCGACGAACTTGTTCTCAAAGTCGATCTGCTCAATTCCGGCGTGGCGGATGAGGCGCTTGAGCTTGTCGAGCTGGCTCTCGCGAGCATGCGTGCGCAAGTTGGTGAAGTACACCTTAGCGGGTGCTGCGGGTGCATTTGCGGTCATAGATCTATCCCCTCGGTCTATATGGCGTTACAGACATAAGAGGATGGTACCCGTTGAAGTAGGGTCAAAGTCAAGCGCGAAACCTAGTCGTTGGGGACGTCCCTTTCCTGCCGGGCGGCGAAAGAATGTCCCCAGCGACTAGTCTTTTAGGAACGTCCCCGATGACTACTCTTGGACTTTGAGGGCTTCGGCCAGACTGACGCGCTTGATAGAACGCGTGTGCAGCAGCGCCACGACCAGGTAGGTCGCAAAGCCAATGCCCACGCACGCCGCCATGGACCAAGCGGGCACGTAGATCTCGATATTGCCGTTGTAGGCGAGGAGCATCGAGCGGAAGATGGCCGTGAGCGAGCCAATAATGACCGGCAGGCTTAGCACGAGCGACACCACCACGCACAGTGTGATCGAGCGGATGTACAGATGCGAGATCTCGCTATCGCGATAGCCAAAGACTTTCATGTAGCTGATCGAACGGGCGCTATGGTCGATCACAGCCTTGGTCAGCAGGTACATAAACAGCAGGAAGATAAACACCGCAAGCCCGACCATCATGCCGATCATTTTGCTCATCATGCCGATGAACTGATCGCCCACGGCGCGCATGTCGTCGGGCGTGGTGTCGCCGGCAAAGTAACGAGCATCGAGGTCGAGCTTCTCGTCGCTCACATAGCCGTTAAAGTAGGCGGCGTCGTTGTCGAACAGCTCGTTAAAGTCTTCGATACTCATATAGATATTCATGTCCGACTTGGAGCCCCAGGCACAATCCTTGCCCGCGTACTCAAGGGAATAATGCTCACCCTCGTACTTGTCGCCGAGCGCGACCTTCTGACCCTCGCTCCAGCCAAACTTGTCGAGCAGACCGCCGCCAAAGACGACGCGTCCATCGCCGACGTTGAGGTCTTTCCAATAGCGCGAATCGGGCGAGATGCCGTAGACGGAAATCGTCTCCTGACCATTACCATCGCCGCGGTCGTATTGCAGCTGGTAGACGGCGTATTTCTCGGCCTGTGCGATTGCGCCCGCGCCGTTGTCGGTCGTATTGACCGGGTGGATATCGTCGTTGTCAGCGTCGATCTTAGAGGCCTTATCAATCAGGTCGATAGCCTCGTCGCGGTTGCAGCCGAGGGCATCGGCAAGATCGTCAAGGCGCGCGTAGAGCGCATCCTTCTTGTCCTGGACCTTGGCAAGCGCATCCTGCGCTGCAGTCAGGCTCTCGGCAGACGGAGATGCGGTCGCGGCATCGGCTGCCGTCTGCGCCGCATCGGCCGCGTCGTCAAGTTCGTCATCGGCATCCTGGGCAGCAGAAAGCAGCGCGCCGTCAACCGACTGCAAGCGCTCGAGTGCCGACCACTGCTCGCGCTCCTCGGCAGCGCCCTCGAGCTCCAGCGGCGCCTTGAGCGTGTACTGGTGCTCGGCGACCAGGCTTGTCTCGAGGTTGTCCGCGTAGTGCGTCATCGTGGGCAGAATCGCCAGGCCAAAGAGCAGCAGCAGCGAGGCAAACGCAATACCCACGAAGAGCGTGGCGAAGTTGCCCAGGTTGCGCAGGAAGATACGCAGGCGGAAGCGGGAAACAAAACCCATGCGCTCCGGCAGCTGCAAGCCGCGCTTGGTGCCCGATTTGCCGCTCGCCTCGTGACGAAGGAACTGCAACGGCGTCTTGCCCATCTTGCGAAACAGGCCCACCAGCGTTATGAGGATGAGCGCGACGGCGGGAACCACGGCGCACTTCACAAAGATCTCCCAGCTCCAGTACACCTGGAAGGGCGGCAGGCTGTACGAACCGTAATAGAGGCTGCGCATGGGCTCGGTAAAGAACACAACGCCGAGCGCAGTGCCCAAAAGCGCCGCGACCACGCCCACGATGGCGGGAAGTGCCAGGTAGTGCAGGACGATCTCGCGACGGCGATAACCGCTGGCGAGCAGCGTGCCGATGATGGCGCTCTCCTCCTCGATGGTGGCGTCGGTAAGGACCACAAAGACGAACGCCATAATCACGATGATGATGTCGAGCAGCGTCATCCACATCATGGAGTCGCCGTCCACGTCGTCGCGCGCATAGCCAATGCCCTGGCTGGAATCGGCATCGATCAGATCGTCCACGCGCGCATCGGCTTCGGTCAGTGCCTCGACCATATCCTGCTCCGCATCGGTGCGGTCCGCGGTGGAGAGATCGCGATCGGCAAAGGTGAAGGAGTAGGTGTAGGCGGGTGCGCCGCCGGCGTCCTCAAGCGCGGCAAAGCCGGCGTCGGTGACCTCGGCCACGCCATAGGTGATGGTGTTCACCGTAAAGTCCGAATTGTTGAGGAACAGCGCCTGGCTATCGGGCTGGGTCATGATGCCGCAGATGGTGTAGGTGCGGCCCTCGAGCTCGACCTTATCGCCCACGGACAGGTTGTCATTGGTAGCAAAGACACGGTCGATGGCCACCTCGTCGTCCGCCTTAGGCTGCTTACCTTCGCAGTAGGACGCGATATCGACCTTGGTGCGGTGCACATAGGTGCGCAGCGTGCGCTTGGTACCGTCGTCGCCGGCGGTCTTTTTGATGATAGCGTCGATGGAGAAATTCTTGTAGAGCGTGACGCCGCCGACGTCGTCGGCCGCGTCCTCGGCCGCCTTGAGCTGGTCTTTGGTGGCCTCGAAGGAGGTGGTCACGCGGCCGTCCTCAATCGTGTACGCATCGCGCATGTCGTCGATAAGGCAGCCGATGGAGTGGGCCGCAAGCAAAAAGCCCGATGTAAGGGCGATGCTTCCGCACATAAGCAAAAAGATGCCCAGGTACTTGCCGATATTGCGGCGCAGCTCGCGCGGGAGACGTTTTGCGAGAGGTGTCATGGCGCCGCCTACCAATCGAGCTCGGCGGCCGCGACGGGCGACTCGTTGAGCTCATCCTCGACGATGCGCCCGTCGCGCAGGCGCAACACGCGGTTGGCCATGCGAGCGATGGCGGCGTTGTGCGTGACGATGATGATGGTGCAGCCGTACTCGTGATTGACATCCTCCATGAGCTGCAGGATTTCCTTGGACGTCTTATAGTCGAGCGCGCCCGTAGGCTCGTCACACAGCAGCAGACCTGGGTTTTTGACGAGCGCGCGGCCGATAGCACAGCGCTGCTGCTGGCCGCCCGAAACTTGGCGCGGGAACTTGTTGCGGTGCTCGTAGAGGCCCAGCGAACGCAGCAGGTCGTCGACATTGAGCGGGTTTTTGGACAGGTGCGCCGTGACCTCGATGTTCTCCTTGATGGTGAGGTCGGGCACCAGATTGTAGAACTGGAAGACGAAGCCCAGCTCACGGCGGCGGTACTCACCCAGGTCGGTAGGCTTGAGCACCGTGAGGTCGCAGCCGTCCACCATGATGGAGCCGCCGTCGGCATCCTCCAGGCCGCCAATGAGGTTGAGAAAGGTCGACTTGCCCGAACCCGAGGGCCCCAGCATGACGCAGATCTCGCCGCGGTTGATGGACGTGTCGATGCCATCGAGTACCGTCAGGCGCGCATCACCGTCGCCGTAGTGTTTCTTGAGCCCTTTGACCTGGACATAGGCTTGCTTTGTCGCCATGATACCCCCCATTGTTAGCCTGTTGCTACTTTTATAGGGTAATAGTAAACCTTGGCGAACTATTTTTGGAGCGAGGCCTGGAATTTATTTCAGACTAGTCATTGGGGACGTTCTTAAATGACTAGCCGCTAGGGACACTCTTTCGCCACCCGGCACTTGGGGACGTTCCTTATCTGCCGGTAGCTGGGGACAGTCCTTACCAGCCCGGCCGGCGAGCCGATGAATCGGCAAAGACTGTCCCCGATGACTAGTCGTTTAAGAACGTCCCCAATGACTAGGTGGCTAGGCGCGGGATTTGGTGCGCGAGAGTGCGAGGCCTACGGCGGCGATGGCCGCGGCAAAGAGCACCGTGACGCCCAGATCGCAGGCGATGTCGCCCAGCACGGTGGACGTCAGGTCCGCGGCGAGCGCCTTGCCGATCGCGTCGTTCACCCAAAACGTCGGCACAAAATGCGCCACGGTCTGCACGGCCGAGCCCATGAGCGACAGCGGCATCCAGGCGCCACCCAAAAA
>CATZKS010000121.1 GCA_958421035.1 uncultured Collinsella sp.
AAGACGGAAAGCACATTAAGTGCTTTCCTTTGCGTGCGGAACTCGCGACAAACTTCATGCCCTCCGGTCCGCCCCGGGAGCCACCGCTAAGTTATCCCCCGGCATTCAGAAAATCTAAGTGCCAAAAAATAAGATTTTTTGACTCCGTGTTGTATAACCCGCCATTCGTGGGTACCATTCAACGCGTACGCAAACAAAAAGGGTTAATTCGCGTGGTATAACCGCGCGGCCCAAAAAGGAGGAGACAAGCATGTCGTCTTTGAAGCCGCTTGCAGATCGTGTTCTGGTCAAGCCCGACGAGGCCGAGCAGAAGACCGCTTCTGGTCTGTATATCGCCAGCAACGCTCAGGAGAAGCCGCAGCGCGGCACCATTGTTGCCGTTGGTGCCGGCAAGGTCAACGACAAGGGTGAGCGCATTCCCATGGACGTCAAGGTCGGTGACGTTGTCATCTACGGTAAGTTCGGTGGCAACGAGGTTAAGGTCGACGGCGAGAAGTATCTGCTCATGCGCGCCGATGACATCTACGCTGTCGTCGAGGCCTAGTCTCGTCAGAATCTCTGATTCGTCTTTGAACGCGCTCGTCGCATAGGACTCGGAAGCGGCGACGCGAGTCACATTTCTTTTGGAGGATTACCCACTATGGCAAAGAACATTACGTTCAACACCGATGCCCGCGCTAAGCTCGCCAAGGGCGTCAACACCCTGGCCGACGCCGTTACCGTCACCATGGGCCCCAAGGGCCGCTACGTTGCGCTGCAGCGCACGTTCGGTGCCCCGACCATCACCAACGACGGCGTTTCCGTCGCTAAGGAGATCGAGCTCGAGGACAACATCGAGAACATGGGCGCCCAGCTGGTGAAGGAGGTCGCCACCAAGACCAACGACACCGTGGGTGACGGCACCACCACCGCAACCCTGCTCGCTCAGGCCATCGTCAACGACGGTCTGCGCAACGTCGCCGCTGGCGCCAACCCGCTGGCCATCCGTCGCGGCATCGACAAGGCCGTCAACGCCGCCGTCGCCGAGATGAAGAAGCAGGCCAAGCCGGTCGAGACCAAGGAGCAGATTGCTTCCGTCGGTACCATCTCCGCCGGTGACCCCGAGGTCGGCGAGAAGATCGCCGAGGCCATGGAGGTCGTGGGCAAGGACGGCGTCATCACCGTCGAGGATTCCCAGACGTTCGACATCACCATCGACACCGTCGAGGGCATGCAGTTCGACAAGGGCTATGTCTCCGCTTACTTCGTCACGGATAACGACCGCATGGAGGCCGTGATGAAGGATCCGTACATCCTCATCACCGACCAGAAGATCTCCAGCGTTCAGGACATCATGCCTGTTCTCGAGGCTGTCCAGCGCGCCGGCCGTGGCCTGCTCATCATCGCTGAGGACATCGACGGCGAGGCCCTGCCCACCCTGGTCCTCAACAAGATCCGTGGCGCTCTCAACGTCTGCGCCGTCAAGGCTCCGGGCTACGGCGATCGCCGCAAGCGCATCCTCGAGGACATCGCCGTCCTTACCGGTGGCCAGGCCGCTCTGGACGAGCTGGGCGTGAAGGTCGCTGACATCACCGCCGATATGCTCGGTACCGCTAAGTCCGTCACCATCTCCAAGGACAACACCGTCGTCGTTGGCGGCGCTGGCTCCAAGGAGGCCATCGACGCCCGCATCGCTCAGATCAAGGGCGAAATGGAGAACACCACCTCTGACTTCGATCGCGAGAAGCTCCAGGAGCGCCTGGCCAAGCTCTCCGGTGGCGTTGCCGTCATCAAGGTCGGCGCTGCTACCGAGTCCGAGCTCAAGGAGATCAAGCATCGCGTCGAGGACGCCCTGCAGGCTACCCGCGCTGCTGTCGAGGAGGGCATTGTCGCCGGTGGCGGCGTCGCCTTCATGGACGCTGCTCCTGCGCTCGACGCTGTCGAGATCGATGACCCCGAGGAGAAGATCGGCGTCGACATCGTCAAGAAGGCTCTGACCGCTCCGGTCGCTACCATCGCCAAGAACGCTGGCTTTGAGGGCGCTGTCGTGGTCGACAAGGTTGCCGAGCTGCCCGCCGGCCAGGGTCTCAACTCTGCCAACGGCGAGTGGGGCGACATGATCGAGATGGGCGTCCTCGACCCCGTCAAGGTCAGCCGCGTCACCCTGCAGAACGCTGCTTCCGTCGCCAGCCTGATCCTCATCACCGAGGCTACCGTCTCCGATGTGCCCAAGAACACTCAGCTTGAGGACGCTATCGCTGCTGCCACCGCTGGTCAGCAGGGCGGCGGTATGTACTAAGGCCGACAAGGTCTAGAACTCCCACCGGGAATCCGGGGGCGTGACGGGGCTTCTCTCCGGAACGTCCTCGGACATGCAAAGAGGCTCCGCATCGCGCTTCGCGCTGCGGAGCCTCTTTGCGTCCTGCGGAATGTTCCGGAGAGAAGCCCCGTCACGCCCCCGGATCCCCTGCGTTTACGGCCTTGAGGTCGGCGTGGGCGGAGATCGTGGCTGATGGGGATACATGTCCCGGTCGCTGTTTCGCGGCTTTGCCGCGAAAGGCGCGCTACTTTGGGATGGGTGGGGAACGTGGTTGTTGCGGCAACTGGTCCCCACCATAAATTACCCTTGGCATACTTGCGCGAATACCTGCCCGTGCTACACTTGCAATTGCTGTTTCAGGGCGGGGTGAAATTCCCCACTGGCGGTAAATTGGGCGGTGTCAAAGGGACGCCGTGGCGCAGGCGAGATGCCTGCGACCGAGCCGATGAGTCCGCGACCCGTGTGTGCGTTGGTTCGCATGCCGGCTGAACTGGTGAGATCCCAGTACCAACGGTTAGAGTCCGGATGCAAGAGGCAGGTGATCTTATGTCTGAACAGTCGCAGCATATCCATTTTGAGAACACGAATAGGTGGAGCACCAAACAGCTCGTTACCATGGCGTTGATGTGCGCCTTGGGAGCACTGTTTATGTATGTACAGCTGCCCATTCTTCCCTCGGCGCCGTTTTTGACGTATGACCCGTCGCTGGTGCCGGCGATGGTGTGTGGGTTTGCATATGGCCCCGGTGCCGGTACCGCTGTTGCCGCTATGGCGATCGTTATCCATGCGCTTACCACGGGCGACTGGGTCGGCGCGCTTATGAACTTGGTTGCCACGCTGGGCTATATTCTGCCTGCGGCTATCGTCTATCAGAAGATGCACACCTACAAGGGTGCCGTGATTGGCCTGGCGCTCGGCGTCATTGCCGCTACGGCGCTGTCCATGGTCGCGAACCTGACCATCGGCGTTTGGTTCTGGTATGGCTCGGTCGATGTAATCGCCCCGCTCATGATTCCCGCCGTGCTGCCGTTCAACCTCATCAAGACCGTGCTCAACTCGGTGTTGACGCTGGCGGTGTACAAGGCGGTCTCTAATCTCATCACGCCCAAGAAGGACCAGGTCAAAGGCCGCGCATGATTGAGTGTCGGGGCGTTTCCTTTAGCTATGACGGTGCTGTACCGGCGCTCGATGGCATCAATCTGAACATAGAGGATGGCGAGTTTTTCTGCATCCTCGGCGGAAACGGGTCGGGCAAGTCTACGTTTGCCAAGCATTTGAACGCGCTGCTGCAGCCCGATGCGGGAACGGTGTGCGTCAACGGTATGGACGCGTCCGATCCCGAGCTGGTCTACGACATCCGCTCGACTGCGGGCATGGTGTTCCAGAATCCCGACGACCAGCTTGTGGCGACACTTGTCGAGGACGATGTTGCGTTTGGTCCCGAGAACTTAGGGGTCGAATCGGCCCAGATCGCGCAGCGCGTGCGCGAGGCGCTGAAGGCCGTGGGTCTGGTGGGCTTTGAGCGCCACGAGACCCACGCTCTCTCGGGTGGACAAAAGCAGCGCGTGGCGCTTGCTGGCGTGCTCGCCATGGAGCCGCGCGTGCTCATCTTGGACGAGGCGTCCTCGATGCTCGATCCGCGCGGGCGCAAGGGTCTTATGAAGGCTTGTCACGCGCTGCACGAACGCGGCATGACCATCGTGATGATTACGCACTTTATGGAAGAGGCCGCTGAGGCCGATCGAGTCGCGGTGTTTCGGGCGGGGCGCGTTGCCATGCTCGGTACGCCCGAGGAGATTCTGACGCGGGCGGACGATCTTGCGCAGCTCAACCTGGACATGCCGGCGTCGTGCTGTCTGGGTAGGGCGCTTCGTGTGAAGGGCGTACCCGTTTGCACGCAGGTGCGTGAGGCGGATATGGTCGCCGAGATTGCGCAGACCTATACCGAGCGAAGTAGGACAGGCATCGCCGGACGGCCTTTCGCATCCGATCCTCGTATTCCCGACAACGTCTCCTCTGCAATCGATGGCACAGACGCGTCGGAGCCCGTTATCGAGATTTCGCATCTCTCGCATAGCTATTCGCTGAGCGCCCGCGAGCGTCGCCGTTGGCACAAGCGCTCAGCCGTCGAGGGCGCATCGAACAAACAGGCTCTCTGGGGCAACGACCCCAGCAGCCCGTGGGCGCTGCGCGATGTATCGCTGACGGTGCGTCGCGGCGAGTTCCTGGGCTTGGCAGGTCATACCGGTTCGGGTAAGTCGACGCTGGTCCAGCATCTCAACGGTTTGATTCGCCCTCAGGAGGGATCCGTTCGCGCGCTGGGGCTCGATCTGTCAAACAAGAAAGACGCCGCTGCGGTTAAGGCCAAGGTCGGCGTGGTGTTTCAGTATCCTGAGCGTCAGCTGTTTGCCGAAACCGTGGCGCAGGACGTGGCGTTTGGTCCGCACAACCTTGGCTTGCCGCAAAATGAAGTCGACCGTCGTGTCGAGTCATCGCTCTCGCGCGTAGGCCTCGATCTTTCCACGGTCGGCGACAAGAGTCCCTTTGAGCTTTCGGGCGGTCAGCAACGGCGTGTGGCATTCGCCGGCGTGCTCGCCATGGAGCCCGAAGTCCTGGTGCTCGATGAACCCATGGCGGGGCTCGATCCGGCTGCGCGCAGGGATTTCCTTGAGCTTATCGATCGACTTCACCGCGATGGCCTGACCGTTGTCATGGTTTCGCATAGTATGGATGACCTGGCCAATTGCTGCGACCGTATCGTCGTAATGAACGAAGGTGCGGTGTTTGCCGAGGGAACCCCCGTGCAGGTGTTTGCGCATGCCGATGAGCTCAAGTCGATCGGCTTGGGCGTACCTGCTGCTCAGCGCATGGCGTTGGCGCTCGCGGAAGCGGGCGTGCCACTGCGTCGCGGCGGGCTCTATACGGTTGAGTCGTTGGCCGACGAGTTGGTAGATTTGCTGATCGGTCGCTCGGACGGTCCTTCTAACGTCGCGGACATTGCTAAATCCAAGACGGTCTCGCGAGAGGAGGGCTGCTGATGGAGGCGTTTTCGTTTGGCAGTTACTATCCCGGCGATAGTGC
>CATZKS010000122.1 GCA_958421035.1 uncultured Collinsella sp.
AAGCGGTCGGCGGGGCCATTGTGGCTCTTGACAGCGGATTGGGTCATATGAGCGAAAACGGCCCCAAGCGAGCAAGGTGACGTGAAATGAAAGGGCGCTGACCTTCTGGTCGCGCCCTTGAAATTGAACGTCAGATTGCCGCTTGGGGCCGTTTGCAGCGTCGAGCGGTTACGCGGTTTGGTAAAACCGCGTAACTATAAAGCTTCCAAAGCGCTTGCGATGCGCTTCATGGCGGCGTCGGCGGCCGATTGGTCCGGAGCCTCAGCCAGCACGCGAATCACCGACTCGGTTCCGCTCTTGCGCACCAGCACGCGGCCCTCGCCCGCCAGCGCGGCCTCGGCCTCGGCGATGGCGGCCTGCACGCCCATGTTCTCGAGCGCGGCGTCCTTGTCGGCCACGCGCACGGCAACCTGCGCCTGCGGCAGCAGCTTGCACGGAGCCGTGAGCTGCGAGAGCGTCTCGCGCTCGGCACGAATCACTTCCATCACGCGCAGCGAGGTCATAATGCCGTCGCCTGTGCGCTCGATATCGCCAAAGATCGTATGGCCCGTCTGCTCGCCGCCCAGGCTGTAGCCGCCCTCGCGCATCTTGGCATACACGTGACGGTCGCCTACACCGCTGGTCACGGCGCTCAGGCCGGCAAGCTCCAGCGACTTGATCAGGCCAAAGTTGCTAGCAATCGTCGGCACCACGGTACCGCCCGAAAGGCGACCGTGCTTGTTCAGGTACACACCGCACACGTACAGGATCTGGTCGCCATCGACCACGCGGCCACGCTCGTCCACGGCCAGGCAGCGGTCGGCATCGCCGTCGTAGGCAAAGCCCACATCCAGGCCCTGCTCCACCACGTGGCGCTGCAGACGCTCCATATGCGTGGAGCCACAGTCGACGTTGATGTTAAAGCCATCGGGCGCGGCATTGATCACACGCACATCGGCGCCCAGCGCATCGAACACCGGCTTGGCCACCGAGGATGCCGAGCCGTTGGCGCAGTCGAGACCGATCTTGACGCCCTGCAGTGAAAAGTTCGCGCTCGCGATGAGCGAGGCAATATAGCGGTTGCGACCCTGCATGTAGTCGACCGTGGCACCGATGTGGTTGCCCGTGGCCAGCGGCACCTCGCTCTTGCCATCGATGTAATCCTCGATGAGCTCCAGTACGTCCTCGTCCATCTTAAAGCCGTCGCTGTTGACGAGCTTAATGCCGTTATCGCAAAACGGGTTGTGGCTCGCACTGATCATGATGCCGCAATCGAAGCAGCCCTCCACGGTCTGATGCGCCACGCCCGGCGTCGGGATCACGTGCAGCATGTAGGCGTCCGCGCCGCTCGCGACCAAGCCGCTCACCAGCGCCGCCTCGAACATATAGCTCGAGCGACGCGTGTCCTTGCCCACGATCACGCGCGCCTTGGCCCCGCGGTTGGCGCCGTAATACCAGCCCACAAAGCGGCCGATCTTATAAGCGTGCTCTACCGTCAGCCCAACGTTGGCCTCACCGCGAAAGCCGTCGGTGCCAAAGTACTTCATATCTTACTTATCCTATTCGAACGTTTGAGCGGTTGGCGTGGTGCGAACCTTAAGCTCTTTGTGCCCAGAGTCCTTCGAAGTCGTGACCGTGTACTCGACCTTTATGTCTTGTCCAAGAAGCATGTGGACACCGCCCCATGCAACCTTCAAGCCATCGTGCGTCGCTTCGTTCATCTCGATAGAACCGGAGCCCGAAGTCTTAATGTCCGAAATGCTGCCTCCCGCAGGAGCATAGAGATAAAGCCTCAGCACCTCATCGTCAATATCCTGGCTAATGCCGTTATGGCCCTGGAAATAACCAGGCATCTCGGCCTTCTCCTGGGGGGTCATCGTGTTCTTGAGCGAGGTGGTCACTCGATACGTCGTCGAGCCATCGGCATTTTCAACCGAAGAATCGATGGTGACTCGCTTATCGAGGAACCAATCCATCTTTGAATAGCTGTAGTTGTTCACATAGACGCCCAAGATCGGAGCCTCCGACGTATCGGTTTGGAGGGCGCCCGATATTCCAAGAGCCTTCGCGGCCTTTTCCTCGTCATCGTTTCTCGAATACATGAGGATGCGACCCTCGGAAGCGCCCTTTTCGATGGCGGCAGCAATCTTAGTAATATCGCTGGAGCCCAGTTCGTCCACGATCTTGTTAAAAGCTGATCCGGCAACCGCCGCAAAAATGGCGTCCTGTTCCTCTACCGGGTAATTCCAATAAATATCGTGCAGCAGCACCTTCGCAGCGTTGCTTCCATCAACGACGGTGCCGTCAGGAAGCTGTGTGCCGCCTACAACGCCGAGCATATACTGCAAAAATACCGGATCGACTGCAAATACGCCGTCGATGTCATCTCCGACAATGGCCTTCTGCATATCGCTGGCAAGCTGAGCCGCACGCGGATAATCAGGCGTCATCGTAACGTCGCCCATCGTGTATCCGAGCGTGTTGAATCCGGTCAGGCCCCATCCGGTCGTGAACAAGTTTGCCTCTTCATCGGTGATGGGAAGCGGGCTCAAAGGCTCTTTCATCATGTCGACTTTGACAAAATCGCCCAGTTCGAGCTTACCGTCAGTCACCGACATCACGCCGCGAGAACCGGGGAAACCGCCGCAGGCGCGGATCTCGACATTGCTCATCGCGAGCACAAGGTAATGACGCGTCTGGCCGTTGGCGCCGAGCATCTGGGGAAGGACGGGGGCGACCTTCTCCGCCGCGTCAACTGCGCCGTTGAGGGTGGCAAAGCCGTCCTTGGCCTTATCGACCAGCTCGGTCACCTGGGAAATATGAGTATCGCCAATGCCCTGGATCTTCTCGTTGGCGCTCTTGAACACCTTCGAGCTGCTGGAAAGCGAATCGGCGACCGCCTGCAGCGCGGACACGTTAATCATGCCGTCCTGGAACAGCTTGCCGGGCGTGGCCTGCGAAAGGTTGTCGGCCATGGGAACCAGCGCGTTGCTCGAGACATCGGACAGGGCATCAATCATGGTGCGGGCTGCGTTGATGTCACTGCCATACACCGGGATAAACGAAGCCGCCGTCCACAGCGGGCTCGAGGTCTCCGCCTTCATGCTGTCGCAGAGTTCATCGATCTTTTTCGCGTCGTCAGGCAGCGTCGAAAAATCGCCCGACGTGACCTTGTCCTTAAGGCCACCGACGATCTCGACAGCCTCCTTCGCTTCGCTCTTTACGGTCTTTGCCGAGTTAAGCAGCATAAAGCCGCTTGCGCCAAGCGCAACGAGAAGCACCGCGACTACAGCGGCAATAATGGCGCCGGTGTGACGCTTTTTGCGCTCGCCCTTGCGATGGCGATGACGGACCAGACCGTCAGAGGTCGAACTCGACGAAGCGTCGCTACCGTAGTTCAAACCAAAATCGTAATAATCTTCCTTGGAACCCGAGCCCGCAAACTCGGCACCGCTATCATCCAGGCGGGCGAACGTGCCGGTCTCGGAGGCGCCGGTGTAGATCGTGCCGAGGTTACCCGTAAGCCCCGCGCCACCGGCAGAGGGAGTATTGTTGTCGGCCTTGCCGGCGTTAACGTTGCCGGCGGCATTCGCGGCGTTGGCAGCACCTGCGTTGTTCGCAGGTACCGAAGGAGCCCCGCTCGGCTGCGACGCGGAGGTTGCACCGCCCGCAAAGACATTCCCTCTTGCACGGCCGGTCTTTTTTGCCTTTTGAGACTGCTCGTACAGAGCGGTAAACATCGCCGTCTCGCCCGGGGACATGCGCTTACCGGAGCCGCCCTGTCCAGCGTCGCCCGGCGTGCCGGCCTTACCAGCCCCGTTCGGACGCGGCGGAACTGCAGGACGGCCGCTATCGCTGCCCTTAAAGTGATTACCAGCCATAAAGAAATCCTCGCAATTGAGTCGCAATGAAAAAGTCCATAACGTTACTAGTTTATGGCATTTTGAGCATCGACAGCTAAACTCCAGACACGGACATCAATTGGCGAAAATGCGGCACAACACCTTTTCTGTCTTGGCGGCGGCGTCAGCTACACCGTGAGGAACATCATCACGATGATCATGGCAAAGCCGATAAGGTCGGTCGGCAAAAACACCGTGCCCAGCATAACGGCGCTGGTGATGGTCGCCGAAACCGGCTCCACAGTTCCGATGAGGCTCGCACGCACCGAGCCGATGTCCTTAACGCCCTGCATATAGAGCATGTAAGCAAAAAACGAGCCGATAACCACGAACACCGCGAGCGCCTCGATGCCGGCAGCATCGAGCGCCGGCATATGCGCCCAGGGCTGCACGAAGACACATGAGACCACGCCCGCCGTGAGCATTGCCGAGCCCGTGACGATGGGGCTACCGTATTCGGGCAGGATCTTGGCGGGAATCACCGCCATACACGCGGCGCTGACCGCACACATAAGACCTGCTGCCAGGCCAAGCGGCGAGATATTCAGGCTGGTGGGGTCGCCGCCGGTGGCGATTAAAAAGGTTCCACCCAGAGCCAGGCCAATGCCGATGACTTCGCGAGTACGCGGCATGCGGCGATCGGTCACGCAGGCGTAGCCCATGATGATAACGAGCTGCAGGCACTGGAGCACCGTCGCGGTTCCGGCGTTCGTCAGGCGCACGGCCGAAAGATAGCAAAACTGGTTGAACAGCAGGCCAAAGGCGGTAAAGAGCAGCAGCTGCTTGCGATCGGCGGGTGTGGTCCAGAGCTTAATCAGGCGCTCGCGGTCGCGCGTAACAACCACGGCCATAAAGAGTAGACCGGCGAGAATCTGACGCACGCTCATAAGCCACAAGGTGTCGACGTGGTAGATATCGAACAGAAAGCTCGCGCTGGTGCCCGAGAAGCCCCAAAACGAACCGCCCACCAGCGTAGCCAAGACGCCCGTGATCATCTTGCGCGACGACGCATCGTTAAGGCGCTCGCGCCAGGCGCGACGGGTGTTGCGGCTGAGCTCGTCGGTGCCCTCGGGCACATCAATGTTCGATATATCGGTCATCGGCACCGAAGCCCCTGTGCCTTCGACCTGCTCGACACACTCTTTGCTCATTCCACTCCCCCGAAACAGCTTGGAAACAATTCGGCTTACCTTACCACGGCGAAGGCACCAGCTGGAGGCTTGTCCGCTTATCGGTAGGACAATTCCGCAGGCGTCTTTCCATAGCTCGATACCGCAATGGCCTTGCATTATGCGACAGCCAAATCGCGGCAGCAGGCACTTTTGAGATGGATATGACAAAGCCCCCGAATTCCACAATGTAAGCGATTTTTAAAAATGTTCTTGCCACCGAGTTCAGGCTCCGTTATATTATCCCTTGCGCGCTTGCGCACCCTTGATCGGGCGTTTAGCTCAGGGGGAGAGCGCTTCCCTGACACGGAAGAG
>CATZKS010000123.1 GCA_958421035.1 uncultured Collinsella sp.
CCACACCATCGAACACCTGGGAGCCACCTTCTTGCGTAATCATGCCGAGTGGTCGAGTCGCATTGTCTACTTTGGCCCCATGGGCTGCCGTACCGGCTTTTACCTCGTTGTCTTTGGTGAGCTGACGAGCGAGGAGATCTTGCCGCTCGTGCGCGAGCTGTTCGAGTTCGTTGTCGACTTTGAGGGTGATGTCCCCGGTGCCGCTCCCGAGGAGTGCGGCAACTACCTGGATCAGAACCTCCCCATGGCAAACTGGCTCGCGCGCCGCTACCTCGACCGCGACCTGGCCGATATCGACGAGAATCACCTGCACTATCAACAGGCGTAAGGCCGCTTGCAGGAATAACGTTTGTGCCAGAAGCGCTCCCGCTCTTTGCGGAGCGCTTTTTTATACCGAGTGCTCAAAACAGAATGAGATTGTTCTAGAATGTTCATACTGTCACACAAACGAACAGGAGCGAACATGCATATCTACTCTGTCTCTGATCCCGAGTTCAAGTCCTATGGCAACGTTTGGGATAACGTTCCGTCCGAGCTTACGTCGCCCGTGCTCGAGGCACTTGCCTCCACGCCCATCCCCGAGGGCAGCAAGTATGTGGCCTCCGCGCCGGAGCTCGAGGGCGTCAAGGATGCCGATAAACTGGGCTTTCTCATGTTTGGCGGTCGTCCCTTCCAGCTGGGCTGGTGCAACGGCCACAACACGCGTCTCAACTGCCTGGAGTACCACCGCGCGAGCGAGTTCAACCTGGGCGCCCGCGACTTTATCCTGCTCGTGGCGCATCGCTGGGAGATCGAGGACGGCAAGCTCGATACCGCGTGCGTCAAGGCGTTCCGCGTGCCGGCCGGCACGCTTGTTGAGGTTTTCAACACCACGCTTCACTACACGCCCTGCATGGTCGACGACGGCGGCTTCCAGGTGATGGTGGCGCTGCCCGCCGGCACCAACGGCCCGCGCCCCGAGGCTGCAGCCGACATGCCCACGGCTGGCGACAGCTACTGCTACTGGAAGGCCGACAAGTGGGTTCTCTGCCATGCTGACAGCCCCAAGGCTGCCGAGGGCGGCTACGTAGGTCTCATCGGCAAGAACCTCGACATCGCCGTGGACTAGAACCTTTCGTCTCGATCTGTAACATCTAGCGGGCTAAATCGTTTCTACCTGTTACAGATCGAGACATACCGTAGAGGCCGCCCGAAAATCTCGATCTGTAACACCAGGCCCGATTTTGGCGGCCTAACTGTTACAGATCGAGACAAACCGGGCCCAATCCACCACAAAGGCGCCTGTCCCCATTGTGGTGGCTGCCTAGAGCTGGCTGCGCAGATAGTCAGCCATATATGGAACAGCGAAACGCACGTAACCGCGGCGCGCTTGTTCGATAACGCCGGCGTCGATGAGGCGACGGCGATACTTTTGCGCATAGTCGGGTGTGACTGACATGCGCTTCGCAACATCGGAAATGCGCGAAACGGCGTCTTCGTCATCAATCATTGCGTCGAGAAACGCGACGTCTTGGTCCGATAGCGCGGCGAGCGTCGTTTCACAAACATCGTTTTCGAAATCGGCCTTTGACGCTTCGATAGCTCCGTCGACTTGCTCTGGCGTTACGCGTTTTCCGGCCTCGCAGCGATTGGCGATGTTGTAGCCGATGAGCTGCAGCATATAGGGCGAACCTTGGGTTGCACGAGCGGCACGGAGGCGAAGATCGCCTGGAATATCAAGGTTGAGCTCTTCGAAAGCCCGTTGATAATATGCATCGACATCTCCGACTGAAAGCGGTTCGAGCGTGACTTTGCATGCGCGGTTGAGAAATGTCAGTACGCGGTCGTTGAGTGTCGCGGAGACTGCTCCCGGGAGGCCCGCCATGACGAGCGCGACGTTGAGTCCCTCGCCGACGAGCTCTTGATAGGCGGTGACGAGCTGTCTGATCTCGGGTGAATTTGCTTGGAGCTCGTCGATGAGGATGAGGGTGCCGTGTCCCTGCTCGGTCAGTTTGCGCGCGAGCTGTGTGAGTTTGAACTGAAAGCTCTTGGTCTCCTGCACGTCTCGTGTGAACTCGAGGCCTGCCGAGAACCCAAAAACACTTAGACTGCCGCTCGTGAGTTTGGGAAGGCGGCGTTTATTGACGTACGGCTCGCCTGCTTCCTGGATTTTCTCAACAATGCGCTCGAGCATATCCTCGGAGGCCACGGTGGGCGTGGCGACAACAAAGCCGAGCTTGCGTGCGCGGTCGGCAAGTTCCCACAGAAGAACCGTCTTGCCGCTGCCTCGCTGTCCAAGCATGAGCATGGCTCGGTCGCGATTGCCCGGCTCCTGCTCAAGACCGGAGATGAATGTCGAAATCACGTTCCCGCGCCCCACCAGATAGGACGGGCGATTTCCAAATGAGGGGGAGAAGATGGTTTCAGTCATAAGTCTCCTTTCCTTTTTTTCCTATTTTTTCCTTTCTTTCCTATTCAGTCAAATATCCCGCCGGAGAGGGCGGCTGCGTGGACCTCATCGGCAAGAACCTCGACATCGCCTGCGACTAGAATCTTCTGTTTCGATCTGTAACATCTAGCGGGCTAAATCGTCTCTACCTGTTACAGATCGAGACAAACCTGCCCAAACCACCACAAAGGTGCCCGTCCCCTTTGTGGTGGTTGGTGGTTTGGGCAGGCGGGTATCAAAAAGTGTCAGACGGGGCGGTTGCCGAGCACCCGCGCGTGAAAAGAAGTATCGGCCTGCGTCGTTGCCGTTGAGCGACGCGTTGTTTGTAGGGATACTGAGCCTATGGCAACAGCGTATGAAAGGATCGATGCATGGCTTTCCGTAATGACTTCCTGTGGGGCGGCGCGACGGCTGCTAACCAGTGCGAGGGCGCCTACGACGTGGACGGCCGCGGCTTGGCCAACGTGGATGTGGCTCCGCACGGCCCCGAGCGCTATGCGGTGGTCTCCGGTCAGCGTAAAATGCTCGACTTCGAGGACGGCTATTACTATCCCGCGCAGACCGGCATTGATTTCTACCACCACTACAAAGAGGACATCGCCCTCTTTGCCGAGATGGGCTTTAAGACCTTCCGCATGAGCCTGGCGTGGACCCGCATCTTCCCCAACGGTGACGAGACCGAGCCCAACGAGGCCGGCCTGGCCTTCTACGAGGACGTATTCCGCGAGTGCCAAAAGTACGGCATCGAGCCGCTCGTGACCATCACGCACTTCGACTGCCCGATTCACCTCATCAAGGAATACGGCGGCTGGCGCAACCGCAAGCTCATCGACTTCTACAAGAACCTTGCGACTACGATCTTCACCCGCTACAAGGGCCTGGTGAAGTATTGGCTCACCTTTAACGAGATCAACATGATCCTGCACCTGCCGTTTATGGGTGCCGGCCTGGTTTTTGAGGAGGGCGAGAACAGGGAGGCCGTCGAGTATCTGGCCGCCCACAACGAGCTCGTCGCCAGCGCTTGGGCCACCAAGATCGCCCACGAGATCGACCCCGAGGTCAAGATTGGCTGCATGCTCGCTGCCGGCACCTACTGCCCCTACAGCTGTCGCCCGGGCGATGTGCGCCAGGCCCAGCTCGACAACCAGGACAACTACTTCTTCGTCGACGTCCAGAGCCGTGGCTATTACCCGGCCTATGCCGTCAAGAAGCTCGAGCGCTTGGGCATCGATGTGGGCATGACCGACGAGGACCGCGAGATCCTGGCCGACAACACCGTCGACTTCATCAGCTTTAGCTACTACAGCACCCGCTGCTCCGCGGGCGCTGACAATCCCGACGTCGAGAAGACCCAGGGCAACGCCTTCGCCGGCGCCAAGAACCCCTACCTGCAGCAGAGCCAGTGGGGCTGGGCCATCGATCCGCTGGGCTTCCGCATCACCCTTAACGACCTGTACGACCGTTATCAGAAGCCGCTGTTTGTGGTCGAGAACGGCCTGGGCGCCAAGGATGTTGTCGAGGAGGACGGCTCCATCAACGACGACTACCGTATCGACTACCTGCGTCAGCACATCCAGACCATGCGCGACGCGGTGACCGAGGACGGCGTTGACCTGCTGGGCTACACCACCTGGGGCCCGATCGACCTGGTGTCTGCCGGCACGGGCGAGATGTCCAAGCGCTACGGCTTTATCTATGTGGATCGCGACGATGCGGGCAACGGTACCCTCAAGCGTTCCAAAAAGAAGAGCTTCGACTGGTACAAGCATGTCATCGAAACGAACGGTGAGGACCTGTCCTAAGGGCACTGAGGCGCTCAACCTTGGGGCTCCAACCCTCCTCGCGTACCTAAGTACGCTTCGTCGGGCTTGTCGCTCCCAATCTTGAGCACCTCAGGCCCTTAGGGGACGGGCCTGACCGCTGTGAATTTCGCGGGCTCATCCTCATAGTCTCCTAATCAAGGCGCCCGGCGAGTATGTGCTCTCCGGGCGCCTTGCCGTCTGCGGATTTTGGGACATGCGGCCCGCTTTTTCGACTCATCTGTCGGTACACTAAAGGGACTATGGGTACCCGCGAGCGACATATCGGCCACGCGGCCGCCCGGACCGCGCCGGTTGCGGATCCCAGGGGTGGCAGGCTCTTCGCCATGCCGCGATTCCTTGTTGGCATAACACATCAGGTGTACCGTCACCGCGTCTTTGCTATCGCCGGCGCCATCACCGCGCTGTTCCTCATGCTTTTGGCGGTCTTGCCGGCGCTGCTCGCCTTCGACCCCAAACTTTCTAACGCCGTGCCCGCCTATAGCAAGGTATCCGAAGAGGTCGTGGATGCGCTCGCCCATTCGAGCTCTCTCCCGCTGCTTATCGCCGCAATTGTATTTTCGATCTGGGGCGTATCGGTCTATCTGCGCTGTTTGGACTATGTGTTGCGTCGCCGCCTTGTGGCCATCGCCACCATCTGCGCCCTGTGGATGATCGAAGTCATTCTCAAGTACAAGTCGTTCACGCCGTTCTATGCCACCGTGCTGTGGTACCTGTACTACGTGCCCATGACGCTCATTCCGCTGCTCTACCAGCTCTGCGGCCTGCGCCTTGCGGGCCTGGAGCAACACCGCCTGGGGCGCCGCTACTGCGCTGCGCTGTGGATTGCGGCCATCCTGCTTATCGGATTTGTGCTCACCAACGATTTTCATCAGCAGGTCTTCCGCTTTGACCGTACAAGCGACACCTGGAGTAACGATTACACGTACGGCTGGGGTTATTTTGTCGTTCTCGTGTGGACGGTCTTCGACTTCGTGGCCTTTTTTATGAGGCTTCGGTAGTTTGTGTGACAAGGGGCTAGCCTAGGCAGCAACGCTCTTCGC
>CATZKS010000124.1 GCA_958421035.1 uncultured Collinsella sp.
CACAACATTCGATGAAAATCGCGATTTTGGCGAAAAGCGTCGAATGTTGTGATGGATTGCGCCCCGGGTCCGGCCACCCTTCGGGTCCGGCCACCACAAAGGGGGCAGGCACCTTTGTGGCGATCGGGCCCCAACGGCCTGCGCCTTGGTATACCATGTACGCCGTTCACGAATACACCCCACACCGCCGCACAACCCAGAAAGGCCCCCATGGACACCACCTTCAGCCACATCAAAGCCGTGTTCTGCGATATCGACGGCACGCTGCTCACGAGCCAGCACACGGTGTCCCCGCGCACCGTGGCGGCGATCCGCGCCCTGCGCGAGCGCGGCGTGCTCTTTGGCCTGTGCACCGGGCGCGACGCCCACGCGACCGAGGCCATGTACGAGCTCTGGGGCATCGAAGGCCTGGTAGACGTGATGGTGGGCTGCGGTGGCGCCGAGGTCATCGACCGCGCGCACGACATCAACGAGCTGAGCTATCCGCTGCCGGGCGAGACCATCGCGCGCATCTGCAAGCACATGGCGGACCTTCCGGCAACGCCCGTCTGCCCCCGAGACGGCGTGTTCTACGTGCCCGAGAGCAACGCGTGCGTCGAGCACCTGTCGCGCGTCGACGGTGTGCCCTACCAGGTGGTCGATTTTGCCGAGTTTTTGCGCGAGCCGCAGCCCAAGGTGATGTTTACCATGGCGCCCGAGGTAATGCCGCGGGTGATTGAGCGGGCGTCGACGTTTGCCGACGACACCGTTAAGGCGGCGGCTCTGCAAACCACGCAGCGGCTCTACGAGTTCATGGATCCGCGCGTGTCCAAGACGCGCGGCCTTGTGCGCGTGGCGGAGCTCAACGACATGGAGCTCCAGGACATCTGCGTGTTTGGCGATGCGGACAACGATACCTGCATGGTGGCTGACGCCGGCGTGGGCGTGGCCATGGCAAACGGCAGCGACGCCACCCGTGCCGCCGCCGACTTTGTAACCGCGAGCAACGACAAAGACGGCATTGCGATCTTTATCGAGGAACATCTGCTATAGCGCTGGGGCAGAATCACCACAATGGGGACAGGCGCCTCTGTGGTGGCCTCAGGCGATTTGGGCGAATTGATACCTAAAATCTGCGCGAAAATTCAAATAACGTTGTCTGAACATCATACTTCTAACCACCGATGGGTTAAAGATATTCTCATCAATTTGGTAGGGTATTCCTTCCGGTTAATGACCCACCGCTCACGGTCGATTTTCGACTGTGAGCGGGATGTTTGCTCTTGAGCAAAATGTTGTGCAAATAAATCTAATGCCATTAAAAAATGATGGGCAACTAAATTACCAGTAGAAACAATATTTAGATAGCGAATAAACGAAGGTAAATCTGAGCAAATGTCAAGAGAATTGAGAATTCGATACAAAACTATCGGTTTTCTTGCTCAGATGTTCAAACAATCGCTACAATATGGATTACTAAGCGTGCGCAATTACAGATTGCGCAGATACGTTTGATAGTGAAAGAGCAAGATCGCGGTCTCTTGGGGAGGAGACATCGATGAAAGCGAATTCGGACAAATCTAAGCAGAGTAATAAAGCGACGCGCCGTGTACTGGCAGGCGTTTTGTGCGGAGCCTCCGTGTTGAGCCTGGTACTGTCGCTCGTTATGCCCCCGATCTCGCAGGCCATCGCCAACGACGTCCAGACAGTTTCTACCGAGGAAACTGTAATGGGGGGGGCTCCTCAAGTGAGTCTACTGATGTAGATAACACCAACAACGGGGATACCGAAAACCAGAATAGTGACGCTATTGAGGGTGGCGAAGCCGACCCTTCAAATGGTGTTGAGCAGGGTCAGTCTGAGGATCAGCCTGAGGGCGAGTTGCAGGTCGAAGACGGCGAGTCGTCGGATGACGGCGCCGTTATGGCAGCTGCGGAAGGTGGGCAAACCGAAGCGGCGCCCGTCGAGATAAATAGCGCTGACGATTTGAAAAACAAGTTGGAGAATGCAAGCGGTGTCGCTAGCTTCAAGCTTATGAATGATGTCGATACCGGCGGGACAATCCAGCTTGGCAAGGACGGCAGCAAGATCACGCTGGATCTAAACGGTCACAAAATTAAACACGAGAGCTCGAGCCAGCCCCTGTTCAACATTACGGGGGGCGCGACGTTAACCGTCATGGATAGTCAGCAAGCTGAAGTGGATGATCCAACGGGCGACAAATATGTATGCTCCGACAACACATTTAGCAAAAATGGCAACCTTGCCTCTGTGGCCCCTGATGAGACTTCTAATATTCCTACAAATCTCACCTACTATGTAACCGGATCGTCCGTAAATCCAGATGGCATTAGCACTACCGAGGCTCTTTATAAACATGAAGCTACCATCGGCGGCGCCATCGTGGCGTGCAATAGTAACGACAAATTGAAGCTCATCAATCTTTATGGCACTAATGGTAAGGGCGGTACGTTCAATCTTGAAAGTGGCGTGCTGACGCAAGGACAGGGCTGTAAAGTTGCCAACTTGGTCTACGCCGAGAACGGTTCTACCGTCAATATGAGCGGTGGCTACGTTTGCGGTGCCTCTACGGGAACCTCGGGCACCGGCGCTGGCATTATGGTGTCTAATGAAAAGGGTGCTGCTTCGACCCTTAATCTAACCGGTGGCGTTATCGCAGGTAACTACGCTCCCAATGGCGGCGGCGTGTACGCTAAGGGCTCAATGGTCAACGTGGATGGCAGCATTATCTCCGGCAACGGTACGTTTGGTAGCCAGTCTGGCTACGGCGCAGGTATCTGTGCGTTCGAATCAACCGTTAACGTTACGAGCGGCTACATCACCAATAACAAGTATCAGTTCTACCAAGATACCGATTCGACTAATTGGGTGCACAAGGGCGGCGGTTGCCACGGTGGTGGTGGTATTGCTGCTTTTAATGGCGGTAGCCTGAAGATTAACGGTGGCTACATCACCGGTAACTATTCTGCCGAGGCCGGTGGCGGTATTTATGCTGGCGCTTGGAAGCAGGCTCTTTCCACGTTTACGTTCTCTGGTGGAACCATCGCCAGCAATGTGGCGCAAAACTCAGAGGGTGGCGGTATCCGCATTGCTGCGCCTACCGTTGGTGTGTTTGAAGTTGCGAATGGTTCACACGCTTATATCACCAACAATACGACCAATACCACTAATGACTGGGGCGGTGGCGGCGTGTTCGTCCAGGGCGGCAACAGTGATGAAAACGTTAATTCAGCGACTCTTATGATTTACAACGCGCTGATTACTAACAATTCGGCCGAGGGCTATGGCGGTGGCTTCGCTGCCTGCCCGACCGGCAAAACGGCTATTACCGATACCAATGGTATTGCGATTTTCGGAAACCGCGATGAAAACGGCGCCCACCTATCGGGTGGTACTAATGGTAAGAATGAAGATCAGCCCACAACCGTTAAGGGCGGCGAAATCACTGATACCTTCAAGCAAAACGGCCATAAGGATCTATTCCTGATTCGCAAGTCAGATAATAGCGACTACATCGCTGCCGTAACTGGTCAGATGCTTGGTGGCGGCGCTGCCAACTGGAGGGGCACGATCGACGGTCAGCCGCCTACGACCATCGGCAAGTACGAGGGCGCCCAGGCTAAGTACATGATTGGCCTCGATGCAGATCCTTCCGATGGTGATCAAGGGCTTGCCCGTGATAATGCCACGCTCTTCATCACGGGCAACAAATCCAACATCCACGGCGGCGGCATCATGACCAACGGCGACGTTGTCGCTGGTTCCACCATGCAGGTGAGCGTGTACCCCAAGATGAAGCTCAATGGCACTAAGGCGCTAATGGGTCGTGCGCTTAAAGACGGAGAGTTCAAGTTCCAGCTGCTCAAACAGGGTACAAACAAGCAGGATCCCTCGTTTGCCGATCACAAGCTGCGACTCAATGGCTGCACAAAAGTTGGCAATGGGGTCACGAATGATGGCGGCGGCAACTTTGCCTTTAATCTGGGCGAGGTCTATTCCGATGACTCGATCGTCTACTACCTCGTTGAGGACCCCGGTGACAATCCCGTTTCTGGCGTGACTTGCGACGAGACTATCTACAAGATAGATCCTAAGGTCGTAAAGGATGAAAAAAAGTCGCATAAGGTGCTTGATATCGAGTACACGTACTATACGGTCAGTAGTGTGGCAATCACCACAATCGCCGCTAATGGTACTACGTCTGTTGCTACGGTTTATCCAATACCCGAAGGTGACGTTGCAAACGTCGCGCTAACAAGCTCAAAGACTTTCACCAACACATACACGCCGTACGACTCCAAGGGTTCCTGGACTCCGGCGGCTACGAAGGTTGTCAAGGGCGGCGAAATGAAGAAGTTTACCCTGCAGCTCGCGACCGACAAGGAGTTCACGAGCATCGTCAGCGATAAGTCGACCAAGGCTGACGGCTCCAAGTCCCAGACCTTGGACTTCGACGAGATTGAGTACAAACTCAATCAACTCGAAAAGCTCGAATCTGACCCTACCGGTCGTGGTGCAAGCAAGACCTTCACCTATTACGTCCGTGAACAGCGGCCGACGACGCCGTTCACGAACTACGAGTATGACCAGTCGGTCTATCAAATTACGGTCAAGGCGGCTGATAACTCTAAAGGCAAGATAGACATCTCTGCAACCTACAAGCAGATTCAAGATCGTAATGGTAATCTGGTGACCGACGACACTGAGCATACGTTCACCGACTCCACCCCCACCTTCACCAACACCTACTCCACCACTCTGCCCCTTTCTGGTATGTCGGGCGTCACTCTGACGTACCTTGCCGGCGCGGCGGTGCTTTGCGCTGCTGCGGCCTGGATGCACATTCGTCGCAAGGCGAATGCGAAGGGAGGTGAGCGTCGTGAATAAGAAAGTTAGCTCCTTCCCGATCTTGTTTGCGCTGCTCGCCCTCTTGGTCAGCACCTGCGCGGTCGTGTTCCCCGCTTCCGCGCAGGCCGCGCCGACCTCGACCGGTTCCATCACGGTGAGCGGCACCGTAGCGAGTAGCTACGATGCCTACCAGATCTTTAGCGCCAATGTCTCCGACGGCGACAACGACGCCAAGGTCTACACCCAGATCGCCTGGGCAAGCGACGCCGCGCGCGACGCCGTCCTGCCCGTGCTGCACAGCGCCGGCATGCCCAAGTCCCAGACCACCGCGCAGGAAGCTGCCGAGTGGCTCAACGCCGATTCCCACCTTACGAG
>CATZKS010000125.1 GCA_958421035.1 uncultured Collinsella sp.
GGCATTGTCGACCTGTCGCTGGCTCCCACGCCTGCCATCGGCGACTCCGTTTCCCGCATCCTCGAGATCATCGGCGTGGGCACCTGCGGTGGCCCCGGCACGACCTGCGCGCTCGCCATGCTCAACGATGCCGTCAAGAAGGGCGGCGTCATGGCCAGCTCCAGCGTGGGCGGTCTCTCCGGCGCCTTTATCCCCGTGTCCGAGGATGCCGGCATGATCGCCGCCGTCGAGGCCGGTGCGCTTTCGCTCGAGAAGCTCGAGGCCATGACCTGCGTGTGCTCCGTTGGCCTGGACATGATTGCCATCCCCGGCGACACCCCGGTCGAGACCATCGCCGGCATCATCGCCGACGAGATGGCCATCGGCGTCATCAACAACAAGACCACGGCCGTGCGCGTGATTCCCGCTATCGGCAAGGGTGTGGGCGACTGCGTCGAGTACGGCGGCCTGTTCGGCCGTGCGCCCATCATGCCGGTGAACCCCAACGCCGGCACCGTGCTTGCCCACCGCGGTGGACGCTTCCCGGCGCCGCTGAACTCGCTGAAGAACTAGCTGAGGGGTTCGGGCGAGGAGTCCCGAGGAGGGCAAATATATAAGGTCGCCTGCTCGGACAGTCCTGACTCGCACGGAGAGCACATTAAGTGCTCTCCGGCTCGTGCGGAACTCGCGATCGACCTTATATATTTGCCCTCCCCGGGACTCCCGCACAACGGGACCTCAGTTGGGTTCTATCCCGTATGGCAGTCGCTTCGCTCCTGCCCGCCTTGGTTGTGAGGGCGGTTTGGCGTTGGAACGGTTCTTTTCTGATATATGCTGGTTGCGGCTCTTCTTTTGGGGGAGTCGCTTTTTTGTTGCTAGGAGGTTGGCCCGTGGTTGATGGGGATACTCGTTCTGAGCTGCTTTCTGCGGATTGGAATGGCGAATGGATGCGTCTGCAGGCCGCTCGGCATCGGGCTGATGATTCTTTTGAATGGGATAAGCGGGCTCGGCATTTTCGGCCGTTGGAGACTGCCCCTTATGCTCGGGATTTTATAAAGCTGTTGGCGCTTGAGCCCGGCGAGTCGGTGCTTGATATGGGGTGTGGGGCTGGGTCGATTGCTATTCCGCTTGCTCAGGCTGGGCATTCCGTGATTGCTGCCGACTTCTCTCCTGCCATGTTGGGCACGCTTGATGCCGGCATTGAGTATTACGGGCTCGAAGATCTTATTACGCCGCTTGAGCTTGCTTGGGATGATGATTGGGATTTGGTTGGACCGGTCGCGAAAGCGGTGGATGTTGCCTTTGCCAGTCGCTCTGTCACCACGACCAACCTAAAAGGCGCGCTTGCCAAGCTCGACCGCACGGCTCGCCGGCGTTGTGCTGTCACGATGGTCGCCAACTCCAGCCCGCGCTACGACCTGCACGTGATGAACGCCATCGGCGCCTCGGTTACCTGCAGTAATGGCTTTGTGTACGCCTTCAACATCCTCATTCAGATGGGTGCGTTGCCGCAGGTTACGTACTTTGAATCGCCTCGTCGCGATACCTTCGATAGCCTTGAGGCAGGTGTGGCAGACTTCTCCCGTATGCTTGAGCATGGCAACGAGGATAAGGTCGACCGTCTGCGCGACTACATCGCCCAGCACATGATCGAGAATCCCCATGCCGGTGAGCCGGGCTCCAAGGGCGTGCCGCAGGGGCGCTATATGCTCGATCATGTCCGCAAGGTTCGTTGGGCGTTTATTGCATGGGAGCCGGTCTCTGCGCCCAGCTCATAGCCTGTTCGCAGCCCGCACCGCCCACTCACTCGGCATCCGCATTCTTTTTGAACTGGGCAAACGCGCTCCACACTGCGCCGTTCCTGCGCTATCGTGGGACAGCTCACGTAGATTAAGGCCCCGTCGCGGGGCGCCCCATACATAGAAAGCGAGAACCCATGGCACTGACAGGAGCCCAGGTCAAGCAGCTTCGCAGCATGGCCCATCACCTCAACCCCGCCATCATCATCGGCAAGTCCGACGTCAACGAGGGCACCGTCGAGCAGACGGTCGCCTACCTGGAGAAGCACGAGCTCGTTAAGTGCTCCGTGCTCGATGGCTCTAGTCTTTCCGCCCGCGAGGCCGCCGAAGAGCTCGCTGAGCGTTGCCACGCCGAGGTCGTCCAGGTCATCGGCCGCAAGTTCTCGCTGTATCGCGAGTCCTCGCGCAAGGACATCGAGAAGATCAAGCTCGTCTAAGAGCCAATGATCCGGCGAGCCAACATATAGCAAGCTTACGGGTGCCCAAGTACTTCGGGCGCCCGTTTTTTATCGCTCGACCAGCACGCGGTTGAGCCGACCCTCCACCAAGCGCTCGTATAGACGCCGCGTCTCGGGCTCGGGCACGCCATTGACCTGCTCCCTCAGATGGTGCATATGCCCGCTGTACAGCTCGACGATATCGCGCCGCCGCCCCGCCGCACTGTAGACGCGCATGGCGCAGCGCACCATATCCTCACGCGCCGTTTCCTGCCGAAGCCCCGACTCCGCCAGCCAAATCGCCGACTGCAGATCGTTTTCTTCTAGAGCGGCATTTGCTCCCTTAATCATGCAATCGATGTACTTTGACTGCATAATGCGTCGCATACGCAAAAAGTAGGTGGGATTACAGCCATTGGGAACATACAGCGGTCCGGCATAAAGCTGCTCAATCTTAAGGCACAGCTCAACTAAATGGGGTCCGCGCGCACCCGTGCGATTTCCCAAAACCTCGCGGCTTATCTGGTCAAACAGCCGTACATCGGTCTTGACGTAGTCGCCGTTGAGCCCAATGCATTCATTTTGGATGAGCACACACGACTTGCCGTCTGGCGTCGGTCCCAAAGCCGACCGCAAGCGCGATATCGTCGAGTACAGGTTGTTGCGGGCGCTATTGAACTCGGCATGGGGCCACAGCTCCATGGCCAGCGTCTCACGATCGACGAGCGCATCCATGCCCAGCGCAAGCCGCTCGGCAAGCGTCGCCGCCTTCTTGCGGCGCCACATTTTGTCCGTGATGGGAAACCCGTCGCGCTCGGCGCGAAACGCACCAAACATGCGAATCTCGATATGGTCGATGGTATCAACGGCTTCAACCTCGCCAGCCTGGAATAGGCGCTCGCCCTCCCCTTCCAAATCGTCGCGCAGCGAGTACCGCGACAGTTCGCGCACGGGAAGCTTCTTGCGTATCCTGCCCGCCGGCTCGCCCAGACAATGCATGGCAAGGCGCGCAAAGAGCCGATACGATGGCTCTAGAATCCCCGCACGATTCATGGACATCCAGGCCGCAAGATCGCTGTCTCGGCCCGCACAGGCCAAATGCAGCGCCACCATCCAGGCCTCCGCTCCACCAACCTGCGTCTGGCTTATATCGAGCAACTCCGCA
The DNA here is from genome assembly GCA_958421035.1 of uncultured Collinsella sp. Classification (GTDB taxonomy): domain Bacteria; phylum Actinomycetota; class Coriobacteriia; order Coriobacteriales; family Coriobacteriaceae; genus Collinsella. Next base: position 3,381 of record CATZKS010000125.1, read on the forward strand.
TCCTCGCGCACCGAAACCATCGAGGTGTTACGCAGATATGCCGCGCGCTCCAGCAGCAATGCGTTATCGCGCATGTACGCAATCGACTCCTCGGCAAGTTTGAGCACTTGGACCGCACGGAACTTTGCATTAACCGGCCGTCCCTCTGCCAGCGACTGCCAGCCTTCTAGCAACAGCCCAAACAGCTGAATCTGGTTGTCGCGCATGCGCACGGCAAAACGATCGAGCTCGTTGAACGCCGCGTCGTCGGTTACCGGCAAGCCGGAAAGGAGCCGCCGTGCCGCCAACACCATGCGCACCCAGATAGCCATCGCCTTAAGCCCACGTACGTCGAGCGCCTCCCGCACCACCGTCATCTCGTCGTCGCGCTCGTCGGTTCCCGCAAACGACCCGTCAAAGAGCTCCACCAGCATGCTATCGGCCCGTATAACAATCCCCGCGATGTCGAGCTCGCAGTCGTAGGCCTTGCTCGTTTTGAGCTGTTGTAGAACGCCGCCGTCATTTCCCCGCTCGGTCAGACAGCGTTTGACCTCGATATGCGCAGACAACATATCGAGTGCGGTATGGGACGTCTCTATTTCTGGCACGGCCAGGTTCGTAGGAAGCCCAAGCCCGTTGTCCCCATAGCAAACAGCCGTCAGCGTCTGGGCCACCCTCCATGAAACAGGGTCTATTTCGCAGGCCGCCCGTTCGCCCCCGCGTTCGACGACCGATGCCATATAGCGAGCGAGCTTTGTATTGGATACGCTGACCGCTGCCAGATATACGCCAAGCGCTTCGGCAGGCGTTGGCTCTGGAGCCGGATCGTCGGCATCGATCGTGCCCAGCGCCGCTCGGCAGATATCGGCCCCGTGCCCCGTCAGAGCCAGATCGACCCCATACTGCCCAGCAAGTTCAAGGACCGCTTCACGGTCCAAAAAGGCGTCCGCCAGGCCCATCGCCGCATCGCATCGGCCCGCCTTAAGCAAAATCCGGGCCGCCCTCGGAACAAGTTCGGGGCGAACCTCGGCCACCAACTTACGCAAGCGCAAGCGTCCGTTATCCTCCGTGCCCAGACACGTAAAACTCCGCTCGGCGGGATCCAAGCCAAAGATCGGGTAGTCGCGCACAAAATAGGACTGGTCGACCATCGACAGCCTCACCCCACAGGCCTCGAGTTCTGCGATATTGCCCTCGCCCATCAAAACCATGAGACATGCCACGCAAAACAGCGCATTATTGTCGAGCGAAGCCAGATCGGCAAGTGCCGCGCCATATACGTTGACAATCTCGTTTTCGAGCAGACCGGCTACGTCGCCTTGGCCATACAGACCCGTCTGCAATGCCGAAACGAGCTCGGGCACGCCTTGCGTGAGTTGATAAAAGTCGAGCGATGTGCTGATCGAAAACGCCGATGCCCACGCCGAATACTCATAGGCATGCACCTTGAGCATCTGCGCATTGATCTTAACCGAATCGCCCAGCCCATGAATCAGCTGACGATTTGAAGGACGGCAGGAGATAAAGACCCCTACCCCCATAGCGCGCAGGCCGCGAATCCTGTCGATGAGGTATTCGGTATCGTGCTGATCGAGGTTTGGCACATTATCAATCGCGATAAGAGAGTGCGGTTTGTCTTTGAGTTCTTCGGTAACCACCTCGAGCTGCATAAACACCTCGCGCCCAGTGGCGCGATCGGCCTCGATAATCCGCACGGGACCTCGCGTCGGGTCGCATTTAACCTCATGGGTGTACTGCAGCAGCACCGAGGTCTTCCCAAACCCGTCGGGCGCATAAAGAACCACGATGCCGGCCTTTCGGCCCTTGGCGATAAGCTCATT
>CATZKS010000126.1 GCA_958421035.1 uncultured Collinsella sp.
CCCGGACAACGAAGTCACGCTTGCCAATGGCAAAACCATCGTGCTCACCAACACCAAGATCATCGATCGGTTGTCCAACAATAACGTGGCGGCAACGGTGAATAAGGTCGAGCAGCAAAAGGAGCAGGACGCCCAGCAGTCCGGAAAGCCCGGTAGCTCGGATACTTCTGGCTCCGGCTCGGATTCATCGAGTTCGGGCGGCGGCTCTGGGTCGGGTTCCTCTACCGGAGGGCCTGGAAACGGCGGCTCGACGGGCGGCAACACTGACAACGATGCAAACTCCGGCGGCCTTTCCGCTGCTGAGGAAGAGAGCATTCACAGTTGGCTTGTGACCAAGTACAACATGCTCGACGGCTATGTTTCTCGTGCCAATGACGTGGTCTCGACCTATAACTCTACGGGAGATCCCAGGCCGTGCGACAGCCTGGTCGGGGAGATGTTTGTCATTCGAGCCGAGTTCGGTCGTCAGACATTCTCGCCCCGGTCAAGGTGGTATCAGCAGTATGCCAATCTGTGGGGCTGTTACACCAACCTATGTCAATGGGTCGGCCATTACGGCGATGATGACGTCGCGCTCGGTAACTTCAACAATAACGTGGCGGCGCTTGCCCTATGATGACCGATCTTGCATCCACCACACCACAATCGCTCGGTCGCGATCCCATGGTCGGCCTGCGCCTGGCGCGTGTCGACGGGTTTGAGCCGGCCATTGCGCTCGGTCAGGACGAACTGCCTGCCTATCTGCGTCGTTTTACGATACTGTTTGCCGACGATGCCACCATGCGCCGTGGCGGTATCGGCCGCGTGACGCGTGCTGTCAACGCCCAAGGCGAGGACGTAGCACTCAAGCAGCTCATCTTGCCGACGCGCGATGAGTTTGATGACGATGCCGCTCACGAGGCGCTGGTCGCCAAGTTCAAGGCGGCGTTTCGCGAGGAATACGAATGCCATCGCGCCCTTTCGGGCCTTAAGGGCTTTCCCCGCCTCTATGGCTGGGGCGAGGTCGACGGTGTGCCTGCAATTGTCATGGAATGGGTCGAGGGCGAGACACTTGCCCGCTTGCGTTCGCGACTCGCCGTGGACGATGCCGGACGCCTGTCGCCGCTTGTGGCGGCGCGTCTGGGTCGCGACCTGTTCGATCTGCTCTGCCGTATGAGCCTGGTGGGCGAGGGCTTTGTCCATCGCGATATCTCGCCCGCTAATATTATGGTGCGTACGGCGCGCCTGCCGCTTGACCGGCAGCTTGCCGAGGGCGCCTTTGACCTGTGCCTGATCGACTTTGGCTCGTCGCTGGCGCTCGAGCCTGCGTCGGCCGTGGCCGGTACCGGCGGCAAGGCGTCGTTTACGGAGCGTTATGCCACGCTGCGTCGCGCGACGGTTGCCTATGCCCCGCCCGAGATGCTCACCGACGATATTCCCGATCTGCGCGCTTTGCGTATGTCGCCGGCGATTGACGTCTATGCCGCGGCAAGCACGGTTTACGAGCTCATTGCCGGCGTCGCGCCATACGAAGCCGCGCCGAGCACTTCGGGCACCTCGGGTTCGCGCAAAAAGACGCGCGACATCGCGAGCCCCTACCGTCTCAAGATGGACACGCGGCCCGGCTATCCCATTGGTGCCCATGCGCCCGGTTGTGATTTGACTCAGCTGCTTCGTCGTGAGCCCGATGTGGCGCTCGCCGCGGCCGAGCAGGCCCAGCAGCTAGGGCTTGAGCCGGATTCCGAAGAGCTACGCGATGTGCTGGCGTTTGTCGATGCCCAGCTGTTCGACGTGGTGATGGCCTGTCTGTCCAGCCATCAAAAAGATCGTCCCGAGCCGGCGGCGGTCGAGGCGGCGCTCTCGGCGTTTTGTGACCACTATGCGCAAAATGTCGGTCGTTCGCTCCGCGGCGAGCCGCTCACGCCGTGCCCCATGGATGCGTCTGGCCGCGCGGTGCGTCGCGCGCTGATGGTCGGCGCGACGGTCGTCTGTGGCGTGGTTTGGGCTGTGGTCGTGGTTTCGGCCGCGCTGCTGGCGTCGGGCGCTCGCGTGACGGCGACTTTGGGATCGCTCGTGTGGTCTGGGTCGCTACCGGGTATTATTGCCGCACTGGCGTTGGCGCTGCCAGGCATAGCCGGCGTTGCCGCGGGGGCACTTGCGCGCGATCGGCGCTCGGGCTTCCTGCAGGGTGTGCTTGCGCTTTCTGCCTGCGAGGTTCCGGTGCTGGTTGTGGCTGCATGTAGCGTATTTTCCCAACGCGCCGTGATGGGCGGCCTTGTTGCCGCTCTGGTTGCAACCTATACGCTTACGTGGTTTTTGCTTGCGATGGGCTTTGCCTTTGAACTTCCCGTTTCGGCACCGCGACGCACAAAAGCCCAGATGGCGACTCCGCTTGCCGGTGGAGCCGCAGCTGCCCGTACTTTTGGCGGACCTGTCGAAGTATCGTCCGATTCTATTTCTACGACCAAGGAGGCCTAGGTCATGGCATCTCAAGTTGAGCTCACCCCATGCGGGGCCATGTTTGACATCTTTAAGCGCGCGGCGCATCTGAGCCATATCGAGCTGTGCGGCCTGGTGCTTTCGTCCCGTCCGCTCGCCGACGGCCGCAGCCCGCAGAGCCGAGCCGCCGATCGCTCTTGGGTTTCCCGCTTTATCGTTCGCGCGCCGGTCGGCACGCTTCAGCAGCGCTACTTTGCCGAATACGGTACCTCGGCTGCGCGTATTATGTCGCAACTGGCCCTGCGCCAGCGAAATCCCATGGACTCCACGGCTGTGATCAATATGGCGTGCGGTCCTGCAGGTGAACCGATGGTACGCGCGCTCGAAGAGTGCCACCAGGACACGAATCTCTATCGCAACGCGCTCGATCGCCTGTCCCAGGCGGCGGAACTCATGCCCGCCGAGCGCGCCGAGGCCGTGCTGGTGCTGTTTGTCGCTGTCGGTTGTTCGGCGGATGTGCGGTCCTCGGTGAACTATGCCATCGACTACGCGCACGCGACCTGTGGCGGAGGAACATCCACGCCGCGTTCGCTTGGCATGTCGATGACCGCGGGCGAACGCGAACCCGCCCCGGCGCACCCCTTGGGCTTGCTGCGCGTGCAAAACAGTTTTGTCGTGAGCGCCCCGCGCTGGATTCAGCCGAGCGAGCAGGGTGTTGAGATTGGCGCGCTGGCCACTGGTGAGGGCGATATTACCGACGTCGGCGACGATGTCTCGGCCCGCCATGCCCATATCTGGTGCGATGCTCAAAATATCTGGCACGTCGAGGACTTGTCGTCCACCAACGGAACCGTGGTGGTAAACGGGGCCACGCGCGTCTGCATTCAGGTCGAGCCCGGCCGTTCCGCCCAACTCAATCCCGGCGACGAGCTCAAGCTCGGCGAATCCACTACCTACGCCATTCTCTTCGGTGCCCTCTAGCCAGTCCTGCCAAATGGTCCCTCCGTCCCCAAGGGATCATTTTGCTCCCGGCAGTCACCTGAGGTAAACCTTTACCGCCCGCCTATATTTGCCGAAATTACACTTGACGGCGGGGTACAATAAACCCGCATGCGGATTTCCGTTGCGGGCGCTTCCCATCGCCGGGGCGTGCCCGGGAGCATCCGGCATGCGGCCTTTGCGGCGCTCGGTCATGTGCAAGACGGGCGGTCGGGTCTGTGGGGCGCATCAGCTGGCCCTCGCCTCGGCATGTCTTCTCTCCACGCCACGTACCTGCTGCTGAGCCTGCCTGCCAGATGATTGGAAGCAACAGCGTAAATCCCATCACGCCAACATCCCGGCGATCGCCGGGGCCTGTATACCTATATGAGAGGAGAGGGGTATATGGCGCGTAAGTTTAAGTCTATGGACGGCAACGAGGCGGCCGCATATGTTTCGTATGCGTACACCGAGGTAGCGGGAATCTATCCCATTACGCCGTCCAGCCCGATGGCCGACCATGTCGACCAGTGGGCGGCCCAGGGTCGCAAGAATATCTTCGGCACCCCGGTCAAGGTCGTCGAGATGGAGTCCGAGGCAGGTGCAGCCGGTACCGTTCACGGTTCGCTGGGCGCCGGTGCTCTGACCACCACCTACACGGCTTCTCAGGGTCTGCTCCTGATGATCCCGAACATGTACAAGATCGCGGGCGAGCAGCTCCCGGGCGTCTTCCACGTCTCCGCGCGTTGCGTCGCTTCCCACGCCCTGAACATTTTTGGCGATCACTCCGACGTCATGGCCTGCCGCCAGACCGGCTTCGCCATGCTCGCCGAGGGCAACGTCCAGGAGGTCATGGACCTCTCGCCGGTGGCCCACCTTGCCGCCATCGAGGGCAAGACTCCGTTCCTTAACTTCTTCGACGGCTTCCGCACCAGCCACGAGATCCAGAAGGTCGCCATGTGGGACTACAAGGATCTGGCCGAGATGTGCGACATGGACGCTGTCCAGGCTTTCCGCGACCACGCGCTCAACCCTGAGCACCCGCACACCCGCGGTAGCCACGAGAACGGCGACATCTTCTTCCAGAACCGCGAGGCCTGCAACAAGGTCTACGACGAGCTTCCCGCCGTCGTCGAGGGCTACATGAAGAAGATCAACGAGAAGCTCGGCACCGATTACGGCCTGTTCAACTACTACGGCGCTCCCGATGCCGATCGCGTCGTCGTGTGCATGGGCTCCTTCTGCGACGTGCTCGAGGAAGTCATCGACTACCTTAACGCTCACGGCGAGAAGGTCGGCCTGGTCAAGGTTCGCCTGTTCCGTCCGTTCTCCATCAAGCACTTTGTCGACGTTCTCCCCGAGACCGTCAAGAAGATTGCCGTCATGGACCGCACCAAGGAGCCGGGTTCCATCGGCGAGCCGCTCTACCAGGACGTCGTCTCCGCTCTCTACGAGGCCGGCAAGACGGGCATCAAGGTCGTCGGCGGCCGTTATGGCCTGGGCAGCAAGGATACGCCTCCCGCGTCCGCGTTCGCTGTCTTCGAGGAGCTCAAGAAGGACGAGCCCAAGCGCGAGTTCACCATCGGCATTGTCGATGACGTGACCAACCTGAGCCTGCCCGAGGCCGAGGATGCGCCCAACACCGCAGCCCCCGGCACCATCGAGTGCAAGTTCTGGGGTCTGGGTGGCGCCGGTACCGTCGGCGCCAACAAGAACTCGATTAAGATCATCGGCGCCCACACCGACAAGTACGT
>CATZKS010000127.1 GCA_958421035.1 uncultured Collinsella sp.
CAATATCAAGGTCATGCTCGTGGCGGGCGTGTGTACCGTCATTGCCGGCTGCATCGTGGGGCTCGATATTGCCGAGTGGGCTACGGTCATCATCTGCTGCGGCCTGGTGATTCACGGCGAGCTGTGCAACACCGCCATGGAGGCGATCGTCGATCTTGCGACGCAGGAGCTCCATCCGTTGGCCAAGCGCGCGAAGGATATCGCCGCTGCCTCTGTATACGTTCTTTCCATTACCGCCGCGATCGTGGGCTTGCTTGTCTTTGCCCACGCGCTCGACTTTATTTAGAAAGGGATTCCCATGTCCGACAATATGCAGCCTATCGATGAAACTCTGGACGACGAGTCCCTGGATGCGGTGGATGCCGAAGCGTCAGAGGCCTATGAGGATGTCGAGGAGTTCGACCCGTTTGAGGGCATGAGCGATGAGGAGCTCGACGCCCTGTGCGACGAGGACGACAACCTCGCGGGCTTTGGCGACGTGGAGCCCGGTTTCCGTAGCGGCTTTGTGGCCCTGGTCGGCCGCCCCAACGCCGGTAAGTCCACGCTGCTTAATGCCTGCTATGGCAAAAAGGTCGCCATCACCTCGCCGGTGGCCCAGACGACCCGTCGCCGCATGCGCGCCGTCGTCAACCGTCCCGGCTACCAGCTGGTCTTTGTCGATACCCCGGGTATTCATAAGCCCAAGGACGGTCTGGGATCCGAGCTCAACAAGAGCGCGCTGTTCGAGTTGAACGATGTCGATGTCGTCGCGTTTTTGATTGATGCCACCAAACCCATCGGCAGGGGAGACGCCTGGGTCGCCGAGCGCGTCAAGAATGCCCGCTCCAAAAAGGTCCTGGTGCTCACGAAGGCCGACGAGGCCGACCCCGCACAGGTCATGGAGCAGCTCAAGGCCGCTCACGAGCTTATGGAATACGATGATGAAATCGTGACGTCGTCGGTCAAGAACTTCAACGTCGATGCGTTTATCGAGACCGTCGCTCACTTCTTGCCCGAGGGCCCGCGTTGGTTCCCTGAGGACATGGGCACCGACGCGTCCGACGAAACCCTTGTGGCTGAGTTTGTGCGCGAGAAGGTCCTGCGTCGCACCCGCGACGAGATCCCGCACTCCGTGGGCGTCATCTGTGACGCGCTCGAGCAGACCAAGAAGGTCCTGCGCGTGCACGCCACGATTTACGTCGAGCGCGAGGGGCAGAAGGGCATCATCATCGGCAAGGGCGGCGAGATGATCAAGCATATCGGCATCGATGCCCGTCGTGACCTTGAGCGTATCTTTGGCACTCAGGTCTTTTTGGAGCTCGACGTGAAGGTCAAGGCCGGCTGGCGCGATGACGAGGCGCAGATCCGACGCTTTGGCTATAACGCCGAAGATTAAGCCTTCGCGTTCATGGCAGGCTCTCGCACATATCGCACAAAGGTGCTCGTCCTCGACAAGACTAAGCTCAAGGAAACCGACCTGATTTTGACGATGCTCGACGAACGGGGGCGGCAGGTGCGTGCCGTGGCCAAGGGCGCACGTAAGCCTGGCGGTCGCCTTGCGGCCCGCTGCGAGCTCTTCTGCACCGTCGATATGCTGTTGGCCCATGGTCGCTCACTCGACGTGGTCTCGCAGGCGGAGCTTTTAGAGGCGCCGCTCGGCGCTGCTCCTGACTACGAGACGACCTGTGCCGCCAGCGCGATTGCCGAGGTTGCGCGCGTGTGCTCGTTCGAGGATGCCGAGGATCCATTTACCTTTGCCATCACGCAGCGGGCGCTCACGCTTGTTGGCAGCGGGCTCGACTCGGCACATATGGACCTGCTCGTGGCAGCGTTTGTCTTTAAGCTGCTGTCGCACGTTGGCTACCGGCCCGATTTCTCGGCTTGCGTCTCGTGCGGCGATCCCATGCTCTCGCATTTCTCGGCCCAGGCCGGCGGGCTTTTGTGCGGGTCGTGCGCCTCGAGCGTGCCTGGCGCCGAGTTGGTGTCGGTCGGCGAGGTCGCATGGCTGCGCGCCCTGATGTCCATGACGTTCGATGCCCTTTTGGCCGAGCAGATCGATCCGCATACGGCCGCGTTTTTGCTGGGGCTTTCGCATGTTTGGGCCGCCACGCACACCGATCAGCGGCTCCGTGCGATGGAATTCATGTTGGGTCGGTGATGATACGCAGGCGCGCTCCACTTGTGGTAACATACCGACCTGTTGGTACCTCGACCTTGGATGTTTGCTCCACCGGCGGCTTCCCAGTCCGAGGCGAATTGAGTCGCCCGCGGGCGACGCGAAACGAAAGGTGAAACAATGACTGTTTCCAAAGAGCGCAAGGCGGAGCTGACCGCCCAGTTCGGTAACACCCCGGTCGACACCGGCAACCCCAAGGTTCAGGTCGCCATCCTGTCCGAGCGCATCAAGGAGCTGACCGAGCACATGAAGTCCCACCAGAAGGACTTCCACACCCGTCGTGGCCTGCTCATGCTCGTCGGCCGTCGTCGTCGTCTTCTCTCCTACATCAAGAAGAACGACATCGTCGAGTACCGTGAGCTCATCAAGGCTCTGGGCATCCGCGACAACATCCAGTAGGATTTGTACATGCTAAGAGCGTCCTGCGCAGCGGGGCGCTCTTTTTGTGTAAGGGCGCGAACAATCACGCTCTGAAGCGTGGCGGGGGCAGGGGGCCCGCGTCACATGAGAAGCCCGCAGACAAGGGGTCTGCGGGGTTAAGGAGAACAATGACACTCGTATCCAAGACCTTTGAGCTGTACGGCAAGACCTACACCTTTGAGTCGGGCGAGCTTGCCAAGCAGGCCACCGGCGCCTGCCTGGTCAAGCAGGGCGACACCACGATGCTCGACACCGTGGTCGTCTCCAAGGAGCGTAAGAACTACGACTTCTTCCCGCTGACCGTCGACTTCAACGAGAAGATGTACGCCGCCGGCCGCATCCCGGGTGGCTACCTCAAGCGTGAGGGCCGTCCCAGCGAGAAGGCCACGCTCACCGCGCGCATGATCGACCGTCCGATTCGCCCGAGCTTCCCGGACGGCTTCCGCAACGAGGTGCACATCGTCGCTACCTCGCTCGTCGCCGACCAGGTCAATCCCTTCGATGTCATCAACGTCATGGGTGCTTCCCTGGCCATGACGCTCGGCGGCGTGCCCTTCGAGGGTCCGCTTGCCTGCGTGCGCATCGGCCGCAACGTGGAGACCGGCGAGTTTATCGTCAACCCCACCTACGAGGAGCGCGAGAACTCCGATCTGGACCTGGAGCTGGGCGGCTCTGCCGACTTCATCTCGATGGTCGAGGCCGGCGCCGAGGAGATCTCCGAGGACGACATGCTCGCCGCCATGAAGTTTGGCCAGGAGGCCCTTGCTGCCTTCTGCCAGGCTCAGGACGAGTTCGTTGCCGAGTGGGAGCAGGTCAACGGTGCCATCGTCAAGAAGGAGTACCCGCTCGATCAGCCCGTCGAGGAGGTCCAGGAGCGCATCTTCGCCCACTACGACGAGATGGCAGCCGCCCTTCGCGATGCCGACAAGCTTTCCCGTATCGGTAAGGTCGAGGCTCTGAAGGAGTCCATCCGCGCCGAGTTCACCGAGGAGGAGCAGGCCGCTTGGGAGCGCGAGATCCCCGTGGCGCTCAAGAAGCTTGAGAAGAAGGCCATGCGCACCATGGTCGTCGAGACCGGCGAGCGCGTCGACGGCCGTGCCGCCGACGAGATTCGCCCCATCATGGTGAAGGATAACTACCTGCCTCTCGTTCACGGCTCCGGCCTGTTCCAGCGCGGCCAGACCCAGGTGCTCTCCGTCCTGTCACTCGGTATGCTCAACGAGGGCCAGCGTCTGGATACTATTGAGCCCACCGAGGGCAAGCGCTACACGCACCACTACAACTTCCCGCCGCTCTGCACCGGCGAGACCGGCCGCATGGGCAGCCCCAAGCGCCGCGAGATCGGCCATGGCAACCTGGCCGAGCGCGCCCTGCTTCCGGTGCTCCCCGACGAGAACGAGTTCCCTTATGCCATCCGCGTCGTCTCCGAGGTCATGGAGTCCAACGGTTCCTCTTCGATGGCTTCGACCTGCGGCTCCACGCTCGCCCTTATGGACGGCGGCGTGCCCATTAAGCGCCCGGTCTCCGGTATCGCCATGGGCCTGATCCAGGAGGAGGGCAAGACCGTGGTCCTGTCCGACATCCAGGGTCTCGAGGACTTCCTGGGCGACATGGACTTTAAGGTCACCGGCACCACCGAGGGCATCACCGCCCTGCAGATGGACAACAAGGCCACCGGCCTTACCTTCGACATCCTGGCCCGCGCCCTGCAGCAGGCCAAGGAGGGTCGCGCCTTCATCCTGCAGAAGATGCTCGATGTGATCCCCGAGCCGCGCCACACTACGCGCAGCACCGCTCCGCGCATCGTTTCCATCCAGGTTCCGACCGACAAGATTCGCGACGTCATCGGTTCCGGCGGCAAGGTCATTCGCGGCATCCAGGACGAGACCGGCGCCTCGGTCGACATCCAGGAGGACGGCACCGTCTTTGTCGGCGGCACCGGCGAGTCCGTCGACCAGGCTGTCGAGCGCATCAAGCTCATCATCAAGGTTCCCGAGCCGGGCGAGGAGTACACCGGTCGCGTGGTTTCCATCCAGCCCTTCGGCGCGTTCGTGAATCTGCTGCCCGGCAAGGACGGCCTGCTGCACATCTCCCGCGTTGCCAAGGGCCGCGTGGAGAAGGTCGAGGACGTCCTCAACGTGGGCGACGAGGTCAAGGTCGTCGTCATCGAGGTCGACGATCGCGGTAAGATCTCGCTCGATCGCCTTGACAAGCCCGAGGCCCCGGCTCGCGCCGAGGGTGCCTCCGAGGGCGACGGCGAGCACTTCCAGCGCCGTGAGCGTCCGCGTCGCGAGCGCTCTGAGCGCAGCGACCGTCCGCGCCGTCCCGGTGACAACGGAGGCCGCAAGCCCCGCCGTCACCACGACGCCGAGTAACAGTCGCATATAAGCAGCTCAACAAGGGCGACTCCGGACAGGGGTCGCCCTTTTGCTATTCCCGGCGGGGGCCGCGGGCAAAGTTTCCTGCTCTACAGTCCTGCTCGCACGGAGAGCACATTAAGTGCTCTCCG
>CATZKS010000128.1 GCA_958421035.1 uncultured Collinsella sp.
ATTAATGGATAGAAACGGATGTTCTATCGGGACACACATTTTGTCCTATAAGCCCAAAGGGGACAGGCACCTTTGTGGTGGTTTTTGTTTGCGCGGGCGTTAGGGACGGACCTGGCCGGTGCCGCGGAGCTTGTATTTGTAGGTGGTGAGGGCCTCGGCGGCAAAGGGGCCACGGGCGTGGAGTTTTTGGGTCGAGATGCCGATCTCGGCACCCAGGCCAAACTCGCCGCCGTCAGTGAAGCGAGTGCTGGCGTTGGAGTACACGGCCGAGGCATCGACAGCATCGAGGAAGCGCTCGCAAGCATCCGTATCCTCGGCAACGATGGCCTCGGAGTGCATCGTGCCGTAGCGGTTGATGTGTGCGATGGCCTCGTCCTCGTTTGCCACGACCTTCACGCTCATCTCGAGCGCCAGGTACTCGCGACCCCAGTCCTCCTCAGTCGCGGCGACGTAGTCATCGCCCTCCACAAGCCCGGCATCGGCGCATGCGGCGCAGGTTGCCTCGTCGCCGTGAATCAGCACGCCGTGGTCATGCAGCACGGTCACGACCGCGGGCAAAAACGCATCGGCCACAGCACGGTCGACCAGCAGCGACTCGGCGGCATTGCACACGCCTACGCGCTGGGTCTTGGCATTAACGATAATGTTGAGCGCCTTATCAAAGTCGGCGGATTCATGCACGTAGATGTGGCAGTTGCCCGTGCCCGTCTCGATCACCGGCACAAGCGACTCGCGCACGCAGCGCTGGATCAGGCCTGCACCTCCGCGCGGAATGAGTACGTCGACAATACCGCGGAGCTTCATGAGCTCGCCGGTGGCCTCGCGGTCGGTGGACTCGATCATCGACACGGCCTCGCGCGGGAAGCCCTTGGCCTCGAGCGCATCGGCCAGCAGCTCGGCGATCATGGCACACGAGTGATAGGCCAGCGAGCCGCCGCGTAGAATGCAGGCGTTGCCGGTACGGATGCAGATGCCTGCGGCGTCGGCCGTCACGTTGGGGCGCGCCTCGTAGACCATGGCGACCAGGCCCAACGGCACGCTCACGCGGGTCAGGTCCACACCGCTCGCAAGCACGCGGTGGTCGAGCACGCGGCCGACGGGATCGGGCAGCTCGGCGAGCTTCTCCAAACCGGCGGCCATGCCCTCGACGCGCTCAGGCGTCAGCAGCAGACGGTCGAGCAGACCGGCCGAAGTGCCCGCATCGCGCGCGGCGGACATATCGAGCTCGTTGGCGGCGACGATGGAGTCGACACCGTTGCGCAGTGCTGCGGCCATGGCGCGCACGGCCTCCTGGCGCTGCTCATCGCTCGCCGTGGCAAGCGAGACCGACGCTGCCTTGGCGGCAACGGCAAGATCGTGGACATACGTGGCTATATCGACCGACATGGGCGGCCCTTTCTCCTAGAAGTTTGCAACCATGGTAGCCGATTTGCGCATGGCCTCGCCCGCGGCGGTAGAATTGGTCAACCCGAAACACCGCAACGAACGGAAGTACCGCATGGCCCTCATCACTTCATACAACGTCCCCGGCCTCTATGTCGAGGACCACAGCATCGACGTCCCCCTTGACTGGCGCGGCCTGGAGCCGATGCTCCTGGCCGTCGGCAACACCATGCGCCGCGGCGCTATGCCGGCACCAATCGCCGGCGCGCCCGAGAGCATCAAGCTCTTCTACCGCGTGGTTTGCGCGCCCGACCGCATCAACGACGATCTGCCGCTGCTCCTGTTTTTGCAGGGCGGCCCTGGTGGCGAGAGCCCGCGTCCGCTCTCACCCACGAGCGACGGCTGGATTGAGGAAGCCGTCAAACACTTCCGCGTGGTCCTTCCCGACCAGCGCGGCACGGGGCGCAGCAGCTGTGTAGACGGGCGTACGATCGCGGCTCTGGGCGAGCGCGCGACGGCGGCCGGCTCCGATGCCGCACGCTCGCAGGCGGACTTCCTCAAGCGCCACCTCGTCAGCTCCATCGTGCGCGATTTTGAGTACCTGCGCCTGGTGGGCTTTGGCGGTAAGCCCTGGGTCACGCTCGGCCAGAGCTACGGCGGCTTTTTGACGCTGAGTTATCTGTCGCTCTTCCCCGAGGGCGTGGCGGCGAGCTTTACCTGCGGCGGCATCCCCCACGTGCCGGCGAGCGCCAGCGAGGTCTACGCGCACACCTTCCCGCGCATGGCCGCCAAGACGCAGCAGTATTACGACCGCTACCCCGCCGACGTCGAGCGCGTGGCAGCCCTGGCCGATGCGCTCGAGGCACAGAAGCCCGTGCTGCCCGACGGCTCGCCGATGACGGTCGAGCGCCTACAGCTCATGGGCAGCGACTTTGGTATGAAGCCGAGCTTTGAGCGCATGCACTGGATTATCGACCACGCGTTTGTTGATGGCGATGGCACGCTGAGCTGCGGCTCCTCGGTATCCGACGGCTTTTTGATGCGCGCATTCGAGCGCACCAACACACGCACGAATCCGCTGTACTGGACGCTGCAGGAGTTCATCTACGCCGACGGCGACACCATGCCCATTCGCTGGGCCGCGGCAGAGGAAAAGGCACACCGCGCCGAGTTCGACACGCTCGCGCGCCCGCTCATGTTTACCGGCGAGGCCATGTTCCCGTGGATGTTTGAGCAGATGCCCGAGCTCAAGCCCTTCAAGCCCGCCATGGACCTGCTGATGGAAGACACCAGCTGGGACAAGATCTACGACTCGCAGCGCCTGGCCTGCAACGAAGTGCCACTCCAGGCCGCCGTGTACTTCGATGACATGTACGTGGATTCGGGTCTGCAGCTCGACACGCTCAGTCGCGTGGGCAACTCGCATGCCTGGGTGACGAACGAGTTTGAACACGATGGCCTGCACGGCAGCGTGGTGTTCAAGCACCTCTTCAACGAAGCCCTCAACCGAGGAGACCTGCGCCAGATCTTCTAGCAAAGGAGTGTCCCCACCTGCCGGCACAAAAAGAACGTCCCCAAGTGCCGAACAAGTGCCGGCAACGACAATGCCGCAGGTAGAGAACGGAAAGCGAAAACGCCCCTAAGCGAGCAAGGTGACGTGAAAGAGGAGGGCATTGACCTTTTGGTCATGCCCGACGATTGAACGTCAGATTGCCGCTTAGGGGCGTTTGCAGCGTCAATTGGTTATGCGAAGACGATTAAATTATCCCTGTGTATCGCCGGCTTCTCGGCCAGGTTAGCGAGCAGGCGGTTGCTGGCGATCTGGTCCTGGCGGCGACCGGCAGCAAGTTCCAGCACGTCCGAATCGGCCTCGGCGATACCGCGGGCGACAACCATACCGCTCGGGTCGCACACGTCGAGCACATCGCCCTCGGCAAACTGGCCATCGACCTCGCGAATACCCACCGCAAGCAGGGAAGAACCACGGCTGACCAGCGCCTTCGCAGCACCATCATCGACCGTCACCGAGCCATGCGCCTTGTCGCCCAGTGCGATCCACAGCTTGCGGGGTGCGATGTCCAGACGCTCCGCCGGCGGATCGAACAGCGTGCCCACGCTCTCGCCGCGGGCGAGGCGCACGAGCGCATCGGGCTCCTCGCCCGAGCAAATCACGCTCTGAATGCCCGCCGTCATCAGGATGCGGCTCGCGCGAATCTTGGTAATCATGCCGCCCGTGCCCACCGATGTGGAAGAATCGCCCGCCGAGGCAATAATCTTGGCATCGATCTTATGCACGACAGGAACAAACTCGGCCGTGGGGTCCTCATGCGGATTGGCAGTATAGAGGCCATCGATGTCCGAGAGCGTCACGCACAGATCGGCAGAAACCAGGCAGCTCACAAGCGCCGCCAGTGTGTCGTTGTCGCCAAACTTGATCTCGTCGACGGTAACGGTGTCGTTCTCGTTGACGACCGGCACCACGCCCAGCTCCACCAGGCGCAGCAGGGCGTCGCGCGCGTGCAGGTAGGACGTGCGACGCGCCGTGTCGTGACGCGTGAGCAGCACGAGCGAGGTGAGCAGATCCCGTGCATGGAATTCCTCGTCGTAGGCCGACGAGATGATGCACTGACCAGCCGAGGCGCAGGCCTGCAGGCTCGGCAGGTCGCCGACCGGCTTGCGGTCGAAGCCCAACACGGGATAGCCGCAGGCGATAGCGCCCGAGCTCACCACGACCAGGCGCCAGCCGAGCTTGCGCAGGGCTGCGGCCTGATCGGCAAGCCCGCCGATAAAGGTGCGGTTGACCTTGCCGTCGGCGCCCACCACCGTGGACGAACCGATCTTTACCACCATCGTTTTATAAGAAGTCGTCATACGTCAAACCAATCGACTGTTCAGCGAACGGACGAACGGGCAAGCGAGAAAAATGATCCGTTTTCCTCCGTCGCATGCGGATCATTTTGCCCAGGGAAAGGCAGAGGCCGCGGCCATGTTCTTGCGCACGAGCTCGTCGCGTACCTGAGCCAGGCCCTGCTCCATGCCCACCACATAGGTCTGCGGGTACAGGAAGCGCTTGAAAGCTGCGTCCAGATGATCGAGCGCCCAAACACAGCGCTCGCGCGCGTCCTGGATGCTCTCACGCGGAGCCACTGCACTGCCATCGCGCACGATCGGCACCAGCAGCTCGCGATACTCAAGCTCCGACACATCGGTCACCAGGGCGGCATCATTCACGGCCACGAGGGTATTGCCGCGCGCGGCGCCCTCCCCCGCCAGATGGTCCTCGTCGTAGATCATGTCGCAGACCGGGCCGCCAAAGCCGTCGTAATAACGGCGCACGCGCTGCACGCCCGGGATCGTGCGCTTGTAGGGCTGCTCGGAGAGCTTGACCACCGGCGTCCATGGATCTGCCTCGCTCGCACGGCGGGCGGAAAGCTTGTACACGCCACCCAGCGCCGGCTGGTCATAGCAGGTCGCGAGCTTGGTACCCACGCCAAAGCTATCGATGGGCGCGCCCTGGTCCAGCAGCGACTGAATCGTGTACTCGTCAAGATCGTTGGAAACCGAGATCCCCACATAGGGCAGGCCCTCGGCATCAAAACGGCCGCGAACATACTTGGAGAGCTTGGCGAGGTCGCCGGAGTCGATGCGAATAGCCGACAGACGCTCGCCCACCGCCTC
>CATZKS010000129.1 GCA_958421035.1 uncultured Collinsella sp.
GAGCGCAAAATGGATTCTAAAAAACACCTTGCCAAATAGGAGCGTCAGGACGCAAGAAACCCCCGCCGCACGAAGTGCGCAGCGGGGGTTTCTTGCATGTCCGAGGACGTTCTGAAAAGTAACTTCAGGGCGGGCCCGGACGATAACAACCGACTACAGGTCGATGTGCGATTCCTTGATCGGGAACGGCTCCGCGAAGTGGCAGGCGCAGCAGTGACCCGGTGCGACTTCCTTAAACTCGGGAAGCTTCTCAGAGCAGATACCCTGCGCGATCGGGCAGCGCGTGTGGAAACGGCAGCCGGTCGGCGGATCCAGCGGTGACGGCGGATCGCCGGCGAGGATGATGCGCTTACGGGTCTTCTGGATATCCGGATCGGGAACCGGCACGGCAGACAGCAGCGACTGCGTGTACGGATGGTGAGGCTCGCTATAGAGCGTCTTCCAGTCCGAAACCTCGACCATCTTACCCAGATACATAACGGCAACGCGATCGGAAATGTGCTGCACGACGGACAGGTCGTGAGCGATAAACAGATACGCGGTACCGAACTTGTCCTGCAGTTCCTTGAGCAGGTTCAGAACCTGGGCCTGAATGGACACATCCAGAGCGGAAACCGGCTCGTCGCAGATAATCAGCTTGGGCTTCAGAGCAAACGCGCGGGCAATGCCGACACGCTGACGCTGACCGCCGGAGAACTCATGAGGATAGCGGTTGATGTGCTCGGGGTTCAGTCCGACAACGTCGAGAAGCTCGCGGACACGCTCAATGCGCTCCTCCTTGGTGCCCACGCCGTGAATGGTCATGGGTTCGGAGACGATCTCGCCGATGGTCATGCGGGGATTCAGCGAAGCATAAGGATCCTGGAAGATAAACTGCATCTCGCGACGCATGTCCTTGATCTCGTGTTTGCTCATCTCGGCAACATCTTTGCCCTGGAAGAACACCTTACCGGCGGTCGGCTTGGTCAGACGCATGATGGTACGGCCCGTGGTGGACTTACCGCAACCAGACTCGCCAACCAGACCAAAGGTCTCGCCCGGATAAATCTCAAAAGAGATGTCGTTTACAGCAGAGACGACACGCTTGGAGAAGCGCTTGGCGAACATGCCGGACTCAGCGGGGAACTCCTTAGAGAGGTGCTCGACCTTCAGCAGCGGAGTACGCTCGTTGGTATCTGCCATTACGCCTCGCCTCCCTTCTTGGAATCCTTGCGCGTACGGGACGTCACAGGAGCGTTCTTGAGGAACTCGGGGTCGCCAGCGTAGTGGCACGCAGAATAGTGACCAGACTCGGTAACAAAACGCTCGGGGCGCTGCTTGCGGCACTTATCCGTCGCATAGGGGCAGCGAGGAGAGAAGACACAGCCCTCGGGCAGGTTCATGAGCGAAGGCGGGTTGCCGTGAATCGGCGTAAGCGGCTTCTTCTCTTCGATGGCCTGCTCCGGGATGGAGCGGATAAGGCCCCAGGTGTAGGGGTGGCGGCTCTCGTAGAAGATTTCCTCAGCAGTACCGAACTCGACGGGACGGCCGGCGTACATAACCATGATCTTATCGGCCATATCGGCAACGACACCCAGGTCATGGGTGATCATGATGATGGCGTTGCCGTTCTTCTCCTGCATTTCCTGCATGAGCTCGATAATCTGAGCCTGAATGGTAACGTCCAGGGCAGTCGTGGGCTCGTCGGCAATCAGAATATCGGGATCGCAGGCAAGAGCCATGGCAATCATGACGCGCTGACGCATACCGCCAGAGAACTGGTGCGGATACTCATTGACGCGCTTCTCGGGCTCGGGAATACCAACGAGGTCCAAAAGCTCGGTGGCACGCTTGAGCGCCTCCTGCTTGGAGTAGCCACGGTGCAGACGAAGGCCCTCGCCCACCTGTTTGCCGATCTTATAGACCGGGTTCAAGGAGGTCATAGGATCCTGGAAGATCATCGCGATATCGTTACCGCGAATGTGCTGCATCTCTTCCTCGGTCATCTCGAGGATCGAACGACCGCGATAGCGAACGTCGCCGCCCTCGATCTTTCCCGGAGGCATCGAGATAAGACCCATGATGGTCATGGCGGTCACGGACTTACCGGAGCCGGACTCACCGACGACGCCCAGGGTCTCGCCGCGATCGAGCGTGTAGGAGACACCGTCGACAGCGCGAACGACGCCATCTTCGGTGTGGAAATACATCTTAAGGTCATCGACCTCGAGCAGATGCTGGCCCTCGGGAACCGGCTGGTCCTTCAGGTCCACATAGTTCTTGTTCTTCTTCATCCTTATGCGTCCTTCATCTTGACGTCGAGGGCGTCGCGCAGACCATCACCCAACAGGGTGAAGGCGAGCACCGTCGAGAGAATTGCCAGACCGGGCATGATCATCATCCAGGGAGCAGTCAGAAGATACTGCTGACCGTCCTGAATCATGGAGCCCCACGAAGGCGTAGGCGGAATAACGCCCATGCCGAGGAAGGACAGAGCGGACTCGGTCAGAATGGCGCCACCAATGTTCATGGTCGCGTAGACCACGATGGAAGCGACGGAGTTCGGGAAGATGTGACGTACGACGATACGAGCATCTGATGCACCCATCGCGCGCGCAGCATCAACATAGTCGTTTTCCTTGACCGTCAAGATTGCAGAGCGGAAGACGCGCGCAATCGAAGGCCAGCCGAGAATACCGATGGCGATAAAGACGTTCTGAAGACCACGTCCGATAACGGCGATCATGGCGACAACGAACAGCACGTACGGGAACGCCAGGAAGATGTCCGCACAGCGCATGATGATCGTATCCCAGATGCCGCCGTAGAAACCCGCCAGAGCACCCATGACCAGACCGATCAGCGTGGAGATCGCGGTGGCCATAATGCCGACGGACAGCGAAACACGTGCACCGTAGATAACGCGGACGAGAATGTCACGACCTAGGGCGTCGGTGCCAAACGGGTGCTCGGCACACGGAGCCAGCAGCGACGTCTGAGCCATGGTGGTCGAGTCGGAAGCCGTCGGCGAACCGAGCCAGGGCTTAGCCCACAGATCTGCGGTCAGGGCAACCACAACGACGATGATGATCCAGCAGACACCGATAACGGCGAGCTTGTTCTTACGGAGACGCTTAAAAGCGTCGCCCCACAGCGTGCGGGACTTGGCGGGAGCAGATGCGGCCTTGGTGGCGGTAGCCTGCTCCTGAGACTGAGAATCAGTTTCCTGCATGAGACGTACCTCCCTTAGGCCTTATCCGACGGACCGCCAAGGCGGATGCGCGGGTCGAGGAATGCATAGCTAATGTCGACGAGCAGGTTGATCACCATGACGACGACGACGATGAGCGTAACGCCGCCCATAACGATGGGCCAGTCACGCATGCTAATGGCGCGATAGACCTCATAGCCGATACCGGGCCAGTTAAAGACCGTCTCGGTCAGGATGGCGCCCGAAAGCATGCCGCCAAAGTCGACACCAATATAGGTAACGACGGGGATGAGTGCATTCTTAAGCGCATGCTTGATGATGATCGCGCGATTGGAGAGACCCTTGGCCTTTGCCGTACGGATGTAATCCTGGTTCATGACGTCAAGCAGCTGCGAACGCATAATGCGGGCGGCATAAGCGGTCGAAACCGAAGCCAGCGTAATGGTCGGAAGCACATAGTGCATCCAATCCTGATACTGAGAGCTGGAACCGCCGGCACCCGAGATCGGCATGGAGAATGCACCGCCCGTGGCGTCCTTGAGAATGACGCCAAAGAACAGCTGCAGCAACATACCGAGCCAGAAAGCCGGGACGGCAACGAGAATCGACGTGGTGAGCGTTACCAAAATATCCCAGAAGGAATAACGCTTAACCGCCGAAATGATACCCGCACCGATACCCATGATTGCCTCGAGCACGATGGCGCACGCGGCAAGTTTGACCGTATACGGATACTTCTGGGCAAAGATTTCCGTAACCGGCAGCTTGCGCTGATACGAATTGCCCAGATCGCCATGAAGCAGGCCGTTCATGTAATACAAGTAACGGTCCACGAGCGACGTTTGAACGGGGTCGCCGTTCTCGTCAAGGATCGCGTTGCCGTCCTCGTCCGACTGGACCAGGTGATAGCGGACGCGAAGCTGAAGCTCCACCTCGGGGGACAGAGCCTTGTCTCCACCGATCAGCTTGATCGGATCTCCCGGCACGATATTCTGGAGGGCGAACAGAATCAGCGTAACGCCCAAAAACACCGGGATGAACTGAAGCACACGTTTAACGATGTACTTACCCATACCACTCCCCTATCTAGGGATTAACCTAAATGGGATGCCGATCGCCAGACCGGCATCCCAAAATTACCATCAGCCAGTTTACCCCAGGTTAGGGAGAACTGTATGTTTCCCATGAGGTCTACGTAAATACTTGACCCTCACGGAAGCTGCAAACTCTTAGGCGAGCTCAGCGGTACCCAGCTCGGCATGCTTCTGCGGATCGACATAGAGGTGCTTGATGCGATCGGAGCCGACGATGGTGTGCGTGTAGAACATAATCGGGATGACCGGGCAGTCGGCAGCGACCATTGCGTCGGCCTCCTGCATCTTAGCGACGCGCTCCTCGTCGTCAACAATAGTACGAGCCTCGTCGACCTTGGCGTCGAACTCGGGGTTGTTGTAACCGGAGCGGTTATCGCCACCGAGGGAGTCGGAGTGGAACAGCGGATACAGGAAGTTGTCCATGATCGGGTAGTCGGCAATCCAACCCAGACGACCGAACTGATAGTTAAAGTTCTGATACTGCTCGAGCAGGGCAGACCACTCAGGGGTATCGGAGACAGCGGTAACGCCAACCTTGGCGAGGTCGCCGATGATGGACTCCATGATCTCCTTGTGACCGCCGTCCTGGTTGTAGGAAAGGGTCACGCTAATGCCACGATCCCCGTTAGCGCCAGCGGGAGCAACCTTGTCGAGGTACTCGTTAGCCTTGTCGACATCGTAGGCGCAGAACTCCCATGCGCCCTCCTTGTAGCCATCGATGCCCGGAGGAACAATGCCGTCGGCATGGGTACGG
>CATZKS010000130.1 GCA_958421035.1 uncultured Collinsella sp.
GACATCCGCATCCCCGTGGGCCCGCGTCTGGGCAACAAGGTGCTCGAGGCTCATCACCTGCACAAGGAGTTCGATGGCCGTGTGCTCATCGACGACCTATCGTTCACCCTGCCGCGCAACGGTATCGTGGGTGTCATCGGCCCCAACGGTGTGGGCAAGACCACGCTGTTCAAGACCATCGTGGGCCTGGAGCCGCTGACTTCGGGCGAGCTCGAGGTGGGCGAGACCGTCAAGATCTCCTATGTCGATCAGAACCGTTCCGGCATCGACCCCGATAAGAACCTGTGGGAGGTCGTCTCGGATGGCCTGGACCACATGATGGTCGGCGAGACCGAGGTCCCCAGCCGCGCGTACGTGGCGAGCTTTGGCTTTAAGGGCCAGGACCAGCAGAAGCGCGCTGGCGTACTCTCCGGTGGCGAGCGCAACCGTCTGAACTTGGCGCTTACGCTCAAGCAGGGCGGCAACCTGCTGCTCCTCGACGAGCCCACGAACGACCTCGACGTCGAGACGCTGTCCTCGCTCGAAGCGGCGCTGCTCGAGTTCCCGGGCTGCTCGGTGGTCATTAGCCACGACCGTATGTTCCTGGACCGCGTCGCCACGCACATTCTGGCGTGGGAGGGCACCGACGAGAATCCGGGCAACTGGTATTGGTTTGAGGGCAACTTCGAGGCCTATCAGGCCAACCGCATCGAGCGCCTTGGCGAGGACGCAGCCCAGCCGCATCGTATTCACCGCAAGCTGACGCGTGACTAATTTGTTACGCGGTTTTACCAAACCGCGTAACTGCTCGACGCTGCGCGGGCCGCAAGCACCCCATCTTGCCGTTCAAACCGTCGCTCGCGTACCGAAGTACGCGTCGCTCCTCTTTCACGGCAACCTGGGGCACTTGCGGCCCGCTCGCTGTTGGTCACGAAACATCGATGAATGCCAATAAAAGCGGCTCAAATCCTAGTCGGGATTTGAGCCGCTTTTCGTTATTGTTCGGATTCTTCGACCTTGTCGATGGCCCAGGTGGATCCGAGGCCACCGGTGGTATTGCGGCGGATGCGCACGGCAACCTCGCGGCGCTCGCCGGCCTGCGTGTAGCTCAGGGGGAAGCTTGCGCGGTTTCGCGCGGCCTCGATGGTACCGCGCTCGCGGGCGATCCAGTAGTACTCGCCGACAATGCCGAGGGTATCGGCGCCGTAGGGGAGATAGGTCGACAGCTGGTGCAGAAGCGGGCCGGGGCAGAAGACCTCGGTTGCGAAATCGACGGGGAAGTCCTCGGGGATGGCGGGCGCTACGGGTGTGGGGGTTGGGGCCTCTGCGAGTACCGAAGCCGGTGCCGGTGCGGGAATTTGGTCGCAAGCAGAGGCGGGCACGGATTCGATGACGGGTGCGAACTCCAGCGTCGTCTTCGGCTTGATTGTGGAATCTGCGGGCTTCACGGTGACGGGCGCGTCTGCAGCTTCAGTTTCAACCTCAACCTGCGTCGCGCTCTCATTCTCGACGCTCGACTTTGCCTCGATGGGCGTGGATGCCATGGTGGTGATGCCGGCATTGGTATTCTCGGGGTCATAGACGACCGTGAGCGAGATGGCGGGCTGCGGCGTCTCGGGCTCCGGCGCCGACTCGGTAGCGTCTTGATCTGCGGGCTCGTCGGACTGATCGTCCTCGGCCTCGTCGCCAAAGACATCGCTGTTTTGGAACGCAGACGGCTCGGGTTGGTCAGCGGCTTCTTCGGTTGTCGACTTGGGCGCTTCGTTGAGCTCCACAGTGGCTTCCTGCTCGGATATGACTTCGGAATCGGTCGTGGCGGCGATTTCGGTTTCGGCTTCTGCCGTTACCTCAATAGCGACTTCGATCTCTGTCTCGGGCTCGGGTTCCGGCGCGGCTTTAACCATGGCTTCGGGCTCGGGACGCTTAACGTGCTTGGGGCGCACGGCCTTGAGGTCCTTCTCACCGCGCTTTTTCTTTTTGTAGGACTGCTTGGCGCCCTTGGCGGTCTTGGGCTTGTCCTCGCCCTTGGCAAGCGCAGCATCCCAGGCCTCGTTGGCGATGACCGTGGCATACAGGCGGCCGCCTTTAAAGACGGTCAGCTTAATGCAGTCGTCGAGCTCCTCGAGCAGCTCGCGCGTGGACTCGAAGCCCAGGTCATAAGCGGTCATGTCGCCAGCGGCGAGCGCCTCCTCGACCTGCGTCATAAACGTTTGCTTGCCACATCCAATCGCATCGCGCAGCAGGCGATACAGATAGATGTGGTTGCCCAGCGAAAGCGTGGGCCTAACTATTGTCTTGCTCATGGCAAATCTCCTCTTTACACATGTAAAGCATCTTACCATCGCATGGCGTTCGCCATGGCGGCGCCCAAGGCAAACGGGCGCGAACCGCTTTCGATTCGCGCCCGTTGTACAGGTCGGTTATCTATGAGAGGCAAATGTGCTTAGTTGCCCGATGCCGTGCCTTGACTCGAGTTGTCAGATGCCGTGCCGGACGCAGTTCCGCTCGAGCTGTTGGTGTTGCTACTGTCTGCTGCACCCGTTCCCGACGTGGTGTCGCTCGTCTGGTCGCCCGTGCTCGGCTGAGAGCCGTCAGTCGTTTGGCTTGAGTCGGTCGTGCCGGACGGCGTGCCACTGTTGGCCGTGGAGGAATCGGTGCCCTGCGATTGGTTTTGGGTGTTCGAGGACGAATTGGCAGAGGTGGAACTGTCTTGCGTGTCGTCCGCCTGTGCCTGCTGATCTTGCGACTGGGTGTCGCCATTTGCATCGCTCTCGGTCGTGCGCGACGACAGGATTGGCTCGGGACGCTCGCCCAGACCCTCACCGGCAGTGGTGATAAGGATGGCGCCGGCGCAGGCGATGACCGCGACGATGGCGATGACGATCGAGAAGACGATGACCTTCTTTTGTGTCTGGCTGCGCTCTGCCGCCGCCTTGGCGCACAGGCTGTTGGGGGCGACGCGCGCCGTGGTCGCGCGTCCCGCAACCTGGCGCATCTCCTGCGTGGTCGCGGCGCCACCTAGGTGCTCCTCGACATTGGGCTCAACGGGCTCATAGGCGCCGGCGGGGTAGTCGACGTCGGCGTGCGTGCCCTTGATTGCTTCGGCGCTGGCGGAGATAAAGTGGCGATAGACCTGCGAGGACACAACAGTGATGACTGAGCTCACAGCGGCACCAATCACCGAGCCGGCAATGCCGATCTTTGAAGCAAGCGCCACGCTCGTGGCGGCAGCTGCGGCGCCGGCGATGATCTGGGGAATGGAAATGTCGTCGAACAGGCCCTTTTTGGGCGCGATGGCCATGGTCTGTCCAATGGAATGGTTCTCGTGCACGCCGTTGTTGAGCGATGCCGGCGTCATGACGCGCGTGCGCGGCGCGTCGGTGTACTTGGTTGTCATACGGGGTCCTCCCGGTGTAAATCTGCTTCGTTTCGTGTAGCAATCAGGGTACCCACCAGATGTGAATCGTACGTGACATTTAACAGATACCATCAACTCATCAATTGCTCACCAAGTTGGTGGGATGCGGTTCCATCCGGCGGTTGAACTACAATAGGGCTTGCTAATTGTGTTGAATAGCGTTTACGCACGGGAGCATTCTTATGAATCTTCACCTTTCTCAGTCTGATGGCTTTTTGCGTGTGGCGGCGGCGTCGCCGCAGATTCGCGTGGCCGATGTCGAGGGCAATGCCGAGGTTGCGCTGGCGGCTGTTCGCGATGCTGCCGGGCGTGGCGTTCGCGCGCTGGTACTGCCCGAGCTTAATCTGACTGGCTATACCGCGGCCGATTTGTTCCATAACCGCACATTACTGCATGCCTGCGAGACCGCACTGGCACATATTCTCGATGAAACCCGCGGGCTGCCGATTGTCTTTACCATCGGTCTTCCCGTTGCAGTTGCCGAGAATATCTACAACTGCGCCGCCGTGTGCTGCGCGGGCGAGCTTTTGGGCCTCACGGCCAAGAAGTATCTGCCCAATTACGGTGAGTTTTATGAGCGCCGCTGGTTTGCTCCGGCGCCCGCAGATCCTGTGTGGGTTGAGTTTGCCGGTCAGGGTCCGGTTCCGCTGGGTTCGGGGCTTGTCTACCGCTGCTGTGATGAAGGCGCCGAGGACCTGGTGCTGGGCGTTGAGGTCTGTGAGGACCTGTGGGTGCCGGCGCCCCCTTCGACCGAGATGGCGCTTGCCGGTGCGACGGTGATTCTCAACCCGTCGGCCTCGGACGAGATTATCGGTAAGGCAGATTACCGCCGCAGCCTTATCTCCAATCAGAGCGCGCGCCTGTACTGCGCCTATGCCTACGCGGACGCGAGTGAGGGCGAGTCCACGACCGACATGGTCTTTGCGGGCGAGAACCTCGTCTACGAAAACGGCTCCAAGCTTGCCGCGACCAAACTGCTTACCTGTGATATGGCCGTCGCCGACGTTGACCTTGACCGTCTGGTTGCTGAGCGCCGTCGCTCGACGACATGGACGCGCGCGGACGATGCGCCGGAGGCCGTGACCGTCGAGTTCTCGTTTGAGGGCTCGCTCGCCGAAGAGCCTGTCCTGCGCGATGCGCTCGGCATAGACCGTGTCTTCCCCCGCGCGCCCTTCGTGCCTGCCGACCATGGTGACCTGGCTGAGCGCTGCGAGACCATCCTCGACCTGCAGACCGCGGGCCTCAAGACCCGCCTTGCCCATACGGGCACCAAGGCGGCCGTTATCGGCCTTTCGGGCGGTCTCGATTCCACGCTGGCGCTGCTTGTGACCGTGCGTGCCTTTGATGCGCTGGGGCTGCCGCGCACTGGTATCACAGCCGTGTCCATGCCCGGCTTCGGCACGACGCATCGCACCAAGTCGAATGCCGAGTCGCTCGCTCGCGACCTGGGTGTGAGCTTCCGCGAGGTTTCGATCCACGCGGCTGTGGAGCAGCACTTCAAGGACATTGAGCATGATCCGGCCGTGCAGGACGTGACCTACGAGAACAGCCAGGCGCGCGAGCGTACGCAGATTCTGATGGATCTGGCCAACCAGGCTGGCGGTTTTGTCATTGGCACGGGCG
>CATZKS010000131.1 GCA_958421035.1 uncultured Collinsella sp.
CGGCGAGCTCCTCGCGCAGGTCGTCGGCGTCGGCCTCGCGAGCCTCGTAGTCGAGCTCGGTGATGATGTAGCTGGCAAAGTACAGAACCTTCTCGAGGTCCTTGGACTTGATGTCGAGCATACGGCTCATCGGGAAGCTCGTGGGGCTCTTGAAGTACCAGATGTGGGACACGGGAGCGGCGAGCTCGATGTGGCCCATGCGGTCGCGACGCACCTTGGCCGAGGTGACCTCGACGCCGCAGCGCTCGCAGACGATGCCCTTAAAGCGGATGCCCTTGTACTTGCCGCAGGAGCACTCCCAGTCCTTGGCGGGACCGAAGATCTTCTCGCAGAACAGACCGTCCTTCTCGGGCTTGAGGGTACGGTAATTGATGGTCTCCGGCTTCTTGACCTCACCGTGCGACCAGGAACGGATCTGGTCGGCGGAGGCAAGGGAGATCTTTACCGAGTCAAAATCAGTAGCTTCGAAATCTGCCACAGTCAACTACTCCTTATCAGTGGTCGTGGCGGCGACAGCCTCGGGCGCCTCGGCGGTCTCGGCATCCTGGGCCTCGACGTCGGCGTCAACGCCGGCGAGCGCAGCCAGGTCGTCGAGAGCAGAGGTCTCCTCGGCGGTCACAGGGGCGGAGGCGTCCTCGTCGGCATCGTGCATGGGCTCGATGTCCAGCGCGAGGGAACGGATCTCCTTGACGAGAACCTTGAAGGACTCGGGGATACCCGGAACCGGAACGTTCTCGCCCTTGACGATGGACTCGTAAGTCTTGACGCGGCCCACGGTATCGTCGGACTTGACGGTCAGGATCTCCTGCAGGACGTTGGAAGCACCGTATGCGTACAGTGCCCAAACTTCCATCTCGCCGAAGCGCTGGCCGCCGAACTGGGCCTTGCCGCCCAGAGGCTGCTGGGTAACCAGGCTGTAAGGGCCAGTCGAACGGGCGTGGATCTTGTCGTCGACCATGTGGCCGAGCTTGAGGATGTAGGACGTACCCACGGTAATGGGCTCGCGGAACTCCTCGCCGGTGCGGCCGTCGAACAGACGGGTCTTGCCGCGCTCGTCAAGCTGGGTGACGAACTCGGGACGCATGTGATCGCCAAAGGCAGCGGTGGCCTTGTTGAGCATGTTCTTGTTGGCACGACGAATGACCTCGGCGATCTCGTCCTCCTTGGCGCCGTCGAAGACAGGCGTGGCGGTGAAGAACGGACCGGGGACGTACTTGTCGGAGTCG
Organism: uncultured Collinsella sp.; assembly: GCA_958421035.1. GTDB lineage: Bacteria > Actinomycetota > Coriobacteriia > Coriobacteriales > Coriobacteriaceae > Collinsella. Next base: position 1,227 of record CATZKS010000131.1, read on the forward strand.
GCCTGCTCGGTATCCCAACCGCAGGCAGCAGCCCAGCCAAGGTGGCACTCGAGCAGCTGGCCGACGTTCATACGCGAAGGAACGCCCAGCGGGTTGAGGATAACGTCGATCGGGGTACCGTCAGCCATGTAGGGCATGTCCTCGACCGGCAGAACGTTACAGATAACACCCTTGTTGCCGTGGCGGCCGGCGATCTTATCGCCCTGCTGGATCTTACGACGCTGGGCGACGTAGACGCGCACCTGCTCGTTGACGCCGGGGGCCAGATCGTCGCCGTTCTCGCGGCTAAAGCGGACGACGTCGATGACGCGGCCGTAAGCGCCGTGAGGCATCTTAAGGGAGGTGTCGCGAACGTCGTGGGCCTTGGCACCGAAGATGGCGCGCAGCAGGCGCTCCTCGGCGGTCAGAGCGCTCTCGCCCTTAGGCGTGACCTTGCCGACCAGGATGTCGCCAGGGCCGACCTCGGCGCCGATGCGGATAATGCCGTCCTCGTCGAGGTTGGCAAGCATATCCTCAGAGAGGTTCGGGATCTCGCGGGTGATCTCCTCGGGGCCGAGCTTGGTGTCGCGGGCATCGATCTCGTGACGGGTGATGTTGATGGTCGTCAGCAGGTCCTCGGCCACCAGGCGCTCGGACACGACGATACCGTCCTCGTAGTTAAAGCCTTCCCACGGCATGTATGCCACGGTGAGGTTCTGACCCAGTGCGAGCTCGCCATGATCGGTCGAAGGACCGTCGGCCAGGGGCTCGCCCTGCTCAACGGTGTCACCGACGCGCACGAGCGGACGGTGGTTGATGCAGGTGGACTGGTTGGAGCGCTGGTACTTGGCCAGGTGATACTCGTCCATGCCGCCGGCATGCTTGACGATGATCTTGGCGGCGTCGGCAAAGATGACCTCGCCGGCGTTCTTGGCCAGGGTGACCTCGCCGGAGTCCAGAGCGGCGCGACGCTCCATGCCGGTACCGACATAGGGAGCGGCGGGGTGAACCAGCGGCACGGCCTGACGCTGCATGTTGGCGCCCATGAGCGTACGCTTAGCGTCGTCGTGCTCAAGGAACGGAATCAGCGTGGCTGCGACGGAGAGCATCTGACGCGGCGAGACGTCCATGTAGTCGACGTCCTCGACAGGCACGTCGGCGGGAGCGCCGAAGGAGCCGTCGAAGTCGCGGGTACGGGCGATCACGGTGTGCGGACGGACGATCTTGCCCTCGGCATCGGTCGTGATGAACTCGTTGGTCTTGGGATCGAGCGGCGTGTTGGCCGGCGCGATGACGTGCTTCTCTTCCTCGTCAGCGGTCATCCAGTCGATCTGGTCGGTGGCAACGCCGTTCTCGACGCGACGGAACGGAGCCTCGATGAAGCCGTACTCGTTGACGCGAGCGTAGAGGGCGAGCGAGCCGATCAGGCCGATGTTGGGGCCTTCGGGGGTCTCGATCGGGCACATGCGGCTGTAGTGCGAGTTGTGGACGTCGCGGACGGCCGTCGGCACGTTGGTACGGCGGCTGGAGCCGGACTTGTGGCCGGCAAGACCGCCAGGGCCGAGTGCGGACAGACGGCGCTTGTGGGTCAGACCGGTCAGGGGGTTCGCCTGGTCCATGAACTGCGAGAGCTGCGAGGAACCGAAGAACTCCTTGATGGAGGCCACGATCGGACGGATGTTGATGAGCGACTGCGGGGTGATCTCGTCGATGTCCTGGGAGCTCATGCGCTCACGGACGACGCGCTCCATACGGCTCATGCCGATACGGAACTGGTTGGCGACGAGCTCGCCGACGGTGCGGATGCGGCGGTTGCCAAAGTGATCGATGTCGTCGACCTTGAAGCCCTGCTCGCCGGCAGCGAGGGACAGCAGGTAGCGCAGCGTCGCGACGATATCCTCGTCGGTGAGCACTGTGACCTCTTCCTCGGTGGTGAGGTTGAGCTTCTTGTTGATCTTGTAACGGCCGACGCGGGCCAGATCGTAGCGCTGCGGGTTAAAGAGCAGGCCCTCGAGCAGGCTGCGGGAAGCATCCACGGTGGGAGGCTCGCCCGGGCGCAGGCGACGGTAGATCTCGATAAGGGCATCCTCGCGGGTGAGGGCGGTGTCGCGCTCCAGAGTGCGCTTGATCACATCGGAGTTGCCGAGCAGCTCGATGATGTCGTCGTTGGTGACGGCAATGCCAAGGGCGCGCAGGAACATCGTGGCGCTCTGCTTGCGCTTACGGTCGATGGAGACCATGAGCTGGTCGCGCTTGTCGACCTCAAACTCAAGCCAGGCACCGCGGGACGGGATGATCTGGGCCTTGTAGATCTGCTTGCCCGAATCCATCTCGGAGCTGTAGTACACACCCGGGGAACGGACGAGCTGCGAGACGACGATACGCTCGGTACCGTTGATGATGAAGGTGCCCTGATCGGTCATCATGGGGAAGTCGCCCATAAAGACGAGCTGCTCCTTGATCTCGCCGGTCTCCTTGTTGGTGAGACGGACGTCGGTCAGAAGCGGGGCCTGATAGGTCATGTCCTTCTCGCGGCACTCCTCGACGGTGTGCGCGGGGTCGCCGAACTGATGCTCGCCGAAGGTAACCTCGAGAACATGGTTCTGGCTCTGGATGGGGCTGGATTCCTTGAACGCCTCACGAAGGCCCTCGTCCTTAAAACGCTCAAAGGATTCCCTTTGAACAGAGATAAGGTTGGGGAGCTCCATGGCCTCCGGGATTTTCCCGAAGCTGACGCGCTTGCGCTCAGTGGCAGTGTATGCGTAGGTCACCAGGTTTTTCCTCCTTCACGGAAATGCTCGGTGGGTTGGCGAGGCATAGCTTCGCCAGTTATCGCAACCTAATAGTTTATCAGGTACCGACCGTTGGGCAAGAAAAGCCTTGACGCGATTGAGTTTTTGGAGTAGCAAAGTTTTTCGACAGAAAAGGTGCAGGTAGATAGCTGTGAATCGAACATCTGTTCATATATTTTCTGTGAACAGAGAGTCGGCAATCGCAGCTCTTATAAAAAACGGGTGCGGACCGAAGTCCGCACCCGTAAATGTCGATGCCCGAAGGATTACTTGCGCATCAAGCCACCGCGCTCGTCGATGGCGTCCCAGAAGGCGCTGGCAAAGCGAGGATCGCTTGCGGCCATGAGGGCGTTGGTGGCCATCCAGCCAGACGGGGTGCCGGTGTCGTAGCCCGACAGCGGGTCGATAACGACAGCGTACATGGCCTCGCGGTCGAGCGAGCGGGCCATGGCGTCGGTGAGCTGAATCTCGCCGCCCTTGCCGGCCTGCTGATCGGCGAGCAGGTCCATGACCAGCGGGCTCAGCAGGTAGCGACCGACGATGTACAGGTTGGAAGGAGCCGCCTCGGGAGCAGGCTTCTCGACCAGACCGCCGATGCGCCAAACGGCACCGGGCTCGTCGTCGGCAGCTTTCTCGAAGCCCTCGAGCGAGCCAACGCGATCGCCGGCGATAACGCCGTAGCGGCTGACTTCCTCGGGCGAGCAAGCAGCGACGGCGATAACCGAAGCGCCACCGTGCTCCTTGGAAACGGCGAGCATCTTGTCGCAGATATCACGGTTAGGCACAACGTAGTCGCCCAGAAGAACCAGGAAGTTCTCCCCTGCCACGGCGTCGGCAGCAGAGCGGATAGCATGGCCGAGACCCTTGGGCTCGTACTGATAGC
>CATZKS010000132.1 GCA_958421035.1 uncultured Collinsella sp.
CCCACCCAGATGCTCGCCGACATCCTGACCGTCCAGGAGAACTTCAACTACGACATCAAGGGCAAGACCCTCGTCTTCATGGGCGACTGCAAGAACAATGTCGCTCGCTCCCTCATGGTCGTCTGCTCCAAGCTCGGCATGAACTTCGTGGCCTGCGGCCCCGAGGAGTGCATGCCCGCTGACGACGTCATCGAGGCCTGCAAGCCCATCGCCGAGGCTAACGGCTGCACCATCAAGCTGACCACCGACGTCAAGGACGGCGTCACCGGTGCCGACGTTATCTACACCGACGTGTGGGTCTCCATGGGCGAGCCCGACGAGGTCTGGGCCGAGCGCATCGCTCAGCTCACCCCGTATCGTGTCACCTCCGAGGTCATGGCTATGGCCAACCCGGGTGCCATCTTCCTGCACTGCCTGCCCAGCTTCCACGACACCAACACCACCATTGGCGCCGAGAAGTGCGAGCAGTTCGGCATCACCGAGCAGGAGGTCACCGACGAGGTCTTCGAGAGCCCCGCTTCCAAGGTCTTCGACGAGGCCGAGAACCGCATGCACACCATCAAGGCTGTCATGTACGCCACGCTCAAGTAAGAGCATCTAGCATCTCGCTCGGGGTGTATTGCTGCACACCCCGAGCGGTTTTATCTGGTAATAATCTCGCATCAAGCGGCAGGCACGGCACGGAAGAGCCGCTTCTGGCGAGATCAGTAAATGATTTATGAAGGGGGGATGAGAACTATGACTGAGACCGCTAAGAAAAAGCGCGGTATGCCTTCATCGTTCACCATTCTTCTTGCTCTGCTGGCAATTGTCGCAGTGATTACCGTTATCGTCTCCGGCACGTCCGGCGGCGCGGTTACTGCCGCCCGTCTGAGCGATTTCTGCACCGCCCCGATTAAGGGCTTCGCTGACGCTCTGCCCGTCTGCCTCTTCGTTATGATCCTGGGCGGCTTCCTCGGCATGATGACCGAGACCGGCGCTCTGGACAACGGCATCGCCGTTCTGGTGCAGAAGCTTAAGGGCAACGAGATTATGCTCATTCCCGTGCTGATGCTCATCTTCTCCCTCGGTGGTACCACCTATGGTATGTGCGAGGAGACCGTTCCCTTCTACGCCCTGCTCGCCGCTACCATGATGGCCGCTGGCTTCGACCCGATGGTCGGCGCCGCTACCGTCCTGCTCGGCGCTGGCTGCGGCTGCCTGGGCTCCACGGTTAACCCGTTCGCCGTCGGCGCTGCCGTCGACGCTCTGACCGGCGTTGGCATTGAGGTCAACCAGTCCATCATCATCGGCCTCGGTGCCGTCCTGTGGATTGTCACTACCGCTATGTCCATCGTCTTCGTGATGAACTATGCCAAGAAAGTCAAGGCTGACAAGGGTTCCACCATCCTGTCGATGCAGGAGCTCAAGGACGCCGAAGAGGCTCACGGCAAGGCTGCTTCCGAGGTCCACAAGGAGGTCAAGCTCACCGGTCGTCAGAAGGGTGTTCTGATCGCCTTCGCCTTCACCTTCGTCGTCATGATCGTCGGCTTCATTCCGCTGGCCGACCTCAACGAGGGCGTCGCCAACTTCTTCGACGCTGGCGCTGTCTACGACGCCGACGGTAACGCCGTCGTCCAGGGCTGGTCTGCCCTGATCACCGGCCTGCCCATTGGCCAGTGGTACTTCGACGAGGCTTCCACCTGGTTCTTCCTCATGGCCGTCCTGATCGGTATCATCGGTGGCCTGTCCGAGAAGCAGATCGTTAACACCTTCATCACCGGCGCTGCCGACATGATGTCCGTTGTTCTCGTCATCGCCCTCGCCCGTGGTATCTCCGTCCTCATGGCTAACACCGGCCTCGATGTCTTCGTCCTCGACGCTGCCGCCAATGCCCTGGCTGGCCTGTCCGGCGTGATCTTCGCTCCCATGAGCTTCCTGGTCTACTTCGGCCTGTCCTTCCTGATCCCCTCGACCTCCGGTATGGCCACCGTCTCCATGCCCATCATGGGACCGCTGGCTGTTAAGCTCGGCTTCTCGCCCGAGGTCATGGTCATGATCTTCTCCGCCGCCATCGGTGTCGTGAACCTGTTCACCCCGACTTCCGGCGCCATCATGGGCGGTCTCGCCCTGGCCAAGATCGAGTGGACGACCTGGCTCAAGTTTGCCCTTAAGCTCATCGTCGCTCTCTCCGTCGTCTGCGCCGTCATCCTGACCGTCGCCTGCGTGCTGCTCTAAGTACCCAACGGGTACCCCACGGAAACCTTGACGATCCTGTAAAGGATCACCTGGTCATCGTCTGTCCGGTGGGGTAAACCCACCGGTAGACTCCTACCTTTAGCCCCCTTCCGTTCCGTGCGCGGGAGGGGGCGCTCTTGTGTTCCGGCGTTTTACCAAACGCCGGAACCACTCGACGCTGCAAGCCCGCCAGAGCGGCAATCTGACGTTCAATCGTCGGGCATGGCCAAAAGGCCTATGCCCTCCTCTTTCACGTCACCTTGCTCGCTCTGGCGGGCTTTCGCTGACTTTTGCCCCACCTGCGGCGCTGCCATTGTTGCTGCAGGGGGACAGCTTGCTCGCTCTGGTGCCTGTTCGCTGTCCGTTCTCTGCCCGCAACGTTTCTGCTGTTGGTGCAAAGGGGTCAGATTACTTTGCGCCAAAAGGGGAAGTTGCGGTGGAATAGTTCCTGTTTGGCCGTCTTGAGGGGTTAAACGGGAACTATTCCACCGCAACTTATCGATGGCGTGTTTGGTTGGTGCCCGTTGGCTGCTTGGGTGTTGGGAAGGGTCTGCTCCGTTATAATCGCCTAGAACATTAATTGGAAACGGGACGGGAGCCATATATGCGCCAGGGTTTCGACAACGCGAAGTATATCGAGCTGCAGGCTGCTCACATTAAGGAGCGCATCTCGCAGTTTGGTGGCAAGCTCTATTTGGAGTTTGGCGGTAAGCTGTTCGATGACTATCATGCGAGCCGCGTGCTGCCGGGTTTTGAACCGGACAGCAAGTTCCGCATGCTCAAGAGCATCGCCGACGATGTCGAGGTTATCATCGCGATCAACGCGAACCACATCGAGAAAAACAAGGCTCGTGGTGACCTTGGCATTACCTATGACGAGGATGTGCTGCGCCTGGTTGACCTGTTTCGCGGCAACGGCTTTGCTGTCGCGGCTGTGGTCATCACCCAGTACGCCGGCCAGCCCGCTGCCGATGTGTTCCGCAACCGCCTGAACGCGCTCGGTATTCCCGCCAAGCTGCACTATCCCATCGAGGGGTATCCGCACGATGTCGATCTGATCGTGTCCGACGATGGCTACGGCAAGAACGAGTTTGTCGAGACCACCCGACCGCTCGTCGTGGTCACTGCCCCCGGTCCTGGCTCGGGCAAGCTTGCCACCTGCCTGTCTCAGCTCTATCACGAGCACAAGCATGGCACGGCCGCCGGCTATGCCAAGTTCGAGACCTTCCCTGTCTGGAATCTTCCTCTGACGCATCCGGTCAATATTGCCTACGAGGCCGCCACGGCTGACCTCGACGACGCCAATATCATCGATTCGTTCCACCTTGAGGCCTACAACAAGACCACGGTCAACTACAACCGCGACGTCGAGGCCTTCCCGGTAGTCCGTGCCCTGATGGAAAAGATCCTGGGCAAGAGCCCCTACCAGAGCCCTACGGACATGGGCGTCAATATGGTCGGCTTTGCCATCACCGATGACGATGCCTGCCGCGACGCTTCCAAGATGGAGATCGTCCGCCGCTACTTTACCGCGGTCGAAAATGTGCGCCGTACCGGCGTGGGCGATGAGCAAGTCGACCGTCTCAAGATTATTATGAAGAAAGCCGGCATCGATAAGAACTACTCACCGGCGCGCTCGGCGGCCCTCACCAGGGAGCAGCTGACGGGTGGTCCCGTGGGTGCCATGGTCATGCCCGATGGCTCCGTGGTGACCGGCAAGACTTCCACGCGCCTGGGCGCCGCGAGCTCGCTCATCATGAATGCACTTAAGCATGTCTCGGGCGTCGACCTTGAGCTCGAGGTCATTAGCGATGAGGCGATCGAGCCCATCAGCAAGCTCAAGACGCATTTCCTGGGCAGCAAAAACCCGCGCCTCCACACCGACGAGACGCTTATGGCGCTGTCGATCACCTCGGCCACGAGTGAGACGGCCGCTCGCGTCCTTTCGGGCCTGGAGCAGCTGCGCGGCTGCGATGCCTTCTTTAGTGTGATTATCTCGCCGACGGACGAGACGGTACTGCGCAAACTAGGTATCAACGTGTGCTGCGAGCCCAAGTTTGAGCGCCGCGGTTTCTTCCATCGCTAAGTTTGAAGCACCGCGGTAATTGCATTGCATTTTGGCCGTATCGGGTTAGCGCCCGGTACGGCTTTTTGATCAATAAAGCGCCTATTTCGGCGAAAAATAGCTGTTTACCTGCCTAGAGACAATTTGAGCGGTATACAATAACCGTAACTGTTTCATCCTTAGCGGGATGCCGCATGATGGATATTACCTGCCATCGTGAGGTGTGTCGGTCGCGCACGGCGCGTTAGATGCTCGTGCTCGGTTTGAGGAGGCTGCTATGGCGGGCAAGGGTCGTGCGAGTGTCAACGATATGAAGCGTGTCGAGGTGCTGGTGTTGATGGAGATCGACCAGCAAACCGAAGACAATGGCGGGCCGTATGGTTTCTCGCGCAAAACGCTTGCCGAGCGCGTGGGGGTTTCGCCGTATCGTGCCCGCGCCGCAATCGATCGCTTGGATTCCGAAGGCATGATTGATGTCGTCTCGCGTTATAGCGACGACGGCGGTCAGCTTGCAAATGGCATTTGCCTCACCGAACGTGGCGAGTGGTATCTTGAGGGCGTCCGTACCGGCATGCTCGTTCAAGAAATGCTTGAGGAC
>CATZKS010000133.1 GCA_958421035.1 uncultured Collinsella sp.
CAGTACGCGCATGAGGTCCATGATGATGTCGGACTTAAAGATGCGCGGGTAGTCCTCCTTTAGGCAGTTGAGGATTTTGCCTCGGACGGGCATAACACCCTGGAACTCGGCATCGCGCGAGGTGCGAATGGCACCTGCTGCCGAGTCGCCCTCTACGATGTAGATCTCGCGGCGGCTCTTGTCCTTGGAGCGGCAGTCGATGAACTTCTGCACGCGGTTGGCCATGTCGGTCTTCTGCTGCAGGTTGGTTTTGATGCTCTGGCGCGTCTTCTCGGCATTCTCGCGCGAGCGCTTGTTGATGAGCACCTGCTCCATGATCTTGTTGGCGGCATCTTTGTTCTCGATCAAGTAGGTCGAGAGGCGCTCCTTAAAGAAGGCAGTCATGGCTTGCTGGATAAAGCGGTTATTGATGGCCTTTTTGGTCTGGTTCTCGTAGGACGTCTGGGTGGAGAAGCAGTTGGTCACCAGTACCAGGCAGTCCTGGACGTCCTGCCACTTAATGCCGCTCTCGTTTTTGTTGTACTTGCCCTGTTGCTTGATGTAGGCATCGATGGCGCTGGTCAGAGCACTGCGGGCAGCCTTCTCGGGCGAGCCGCCGTTTTCGAGCCACGATGAGTTGTGGTAGTACTCCTGCATCATGAAAGTGCGCGAGAAGCACATGCAAGCAGTGATTTTTACGTTGTAGTCGGGCAGGTCCTCGCGATCGCGACCGCGACGGTCGGCCTCGATAAAGAAGGGCTCGGTAAGGTAGTCGGTACCGACCTTCTCGAGCACGTAGTCCTCGATGCCCTTGGGGTAGCAAAAATCCTCTTCGGAAAACTCGCCATCGTCGCCCTCGATGCGCAGGCGGAAGGTCACGTTGGCGTTGACCACGGCCTGGCGGCGCATGGTCTCGCGATACCACTCGTGGGGGATACTGATGGAGGTAAAGACCTCAAGATCGGGACGCCACTTGATGGTGGTGCCGGTGCGGTCCTCGTCACTGGGTTCAATCTCGAGTGCCTTCTTTTTGGCGCCGACGACCTTACCCTTCTTAAAGTGCAGGGAGTACTTGTTACCGTCACGCCAAACCGTGACGTCCATGTACTCGGAAGCGTACTGGGTCGCACAGGAGCCCAGGCCGTTGGTGCCGAGCGAGAAGTCGTAGTCGCCGCCCTGGTTGTTGTTGTACTTGCCGCCGGCGTAGAGCTCGCAAAAGACGAGCTCCCAGTTAAAGCGCTTCTCGGAAGGGTTCCAGTCGAGCGGGCAGCCACGGCCGTTATCCTCTACCTGAATGGAGCCATCTCGAAAGGCGGTGAGGGTGATAAGTTTGCCGTAGCCCTGGCGTGCCTCGTCAACGGCGTTAGACAGGATCTCGAAGGCGGCATGCGCGCAGCCGTCGAGTCCGTCCGAGCCAAAGATGACGGCGGGGCGCAGGCGTACGCGCTCCTCGTCCTTGAGCTGGCGGATACTGTCGTTACCATAGTTTGCGGTGTTTTTTGCCATACTCGCTCTCTCGGTGCTCCTTTGCTGCGTTTAAGTCATATAGATAGTCAAGGTAGCATAGCCCAGCCCATAGGCGATTCCAACCAACACGAAATCCATCGAACAATCGTTCGGATTAACAGGGATAGTGTTTAGTGGTAGCGCTGCATTGTTAAACAAATTTGGATACAGATGAATTTTATTTAATAGGGACCTAGTTTTACTAAACAAAATCGAACGATGCTGATCGCACGAGCGGGCACATCGATTGACTATCAATCACGTTTACTCGGAGAAAACCGAGTCGGTTTTGTCCGAGTAAGTTTGAAGACGGCCGAATGCGTCCTGCTGCGTTTGCGGTTGGATGCGTTTATCAAAAACGTGCCATGCGGATTGTTGGCGAAAAGACGCCGTGCCAAGCTCGAGGCAGAACTCGACTCCTCTGACGATATCTAATGCGTAATGGGCTGGCTCTGGGTATCCAGAACCAGCCCATTTTGATGTTCGATGAGCCGAGTTGGCGTCTCTCACAAAGGTAACTAGGAGCTAGCGAGGCCTATCCGAATTGCCCTCATTGGCGGTATCTTTTTCGAGCGCCGTGCGGCGGGCGCTGTAGGCGATAAGGCCGGCGCCTGCCGCGGCGAGTGCTGCAGCGGCTGCCGTAAGGGGAGCGTTGACATCGCCCGTGCCCGCAAGCGCGCCCGCTTTTCCGGAGCGTTTGTTATTGCCGTGATCCTTGCCGCCGCCAGAGCCGCTGCCGTCACCGGAGCTGCTTCCGCCGGAGCTGCCGCCGCTCGAGCCACCATCGCCGTCGACCGTCATCGGTGCATCGTGAAGTCCCGTCGTATCCGCGCTGTCGCATACGCCGACCTGCACTTCCGAGCGTTCGCATGCTGCGTCGGGTACGTGAAGCTCGTGCAGCACAGCGCCCAGCGCCGAGTTTGCGCCGGGTCGGATCTCCTCGAGCGTTACGGGATCGAGCGCCACCAGGTCGCGCGCCTTCGCATACAGCGTGACGCGCTTGCCCACCTCGTCGCTCCAGCTCTCCGGGATGGCAAAGCTCATGCGGAACTGTGCCGTGCAGCCTGGTGCCAGCACGGCGTTGCCATTGTCGGCAACCAGCGGGTGCGTCGCAAAACGTGCGCCCAGCGTCTCGACTGTGTACTTCACGTGTGCCATGTCGTTGGCCGAAGCATCCTCGGCAAGCTCCGGATCGTGGATCGATGCCATGCGTGCGTTCGCTCCGAACCCGATGGATGCGCTGGAGAACGGCTGGTTGGAGCCTTCTCGGTACAGATCAATCGTTCCGGCGGTGAGCAGCGTGTTGCCGTCGTTTCGCACCGTTACCATGAAGGATTCGCCTGCCGCTCCGGGCACCACCGCGCCCGAGGTAGCGACCGCGCCTGTCGGCGTCGCGCATGCCACCAGAGGCACTTCTATGCCGTGCAGCTCCGCCTCGCTCTGCTCGGCACTCACAATGTGCGTGGCGAGCGCCGAGAGCATGCCGCCCGACGTCAAAAACGTCGTTATCTGATCGACGGGGTGGTCGAGCTCACACATCACGAACGGTTCTGTGAACAGATCGCCTTCCAAGGCGCTGGCGAAGATACGGAAGTGCTTGCCCATCACCGCTACCGGGTTGCCTTCTTCGTCGTAGGTCTGTCCCACCTTGCCGTCGGTGTTCTCTACGTACATCACGCACCGGCCGTTGTTGCTCGCGCTGAACGACGCCGGACCACAGCCCGCGGCGCCCACGGGCTCCGACGCAAATGCCTTCGCGCCTCGTGTCCAAGTAATATGCTGCAGCTGCTCGTCGACGGTAGCCAAAAAGCCCGTGTGCTGCGGCCACGGCACCGCATGGGGCACTGTGGCATCTGGCGACATAACGCCCCAACCCGCAATAGACCGGCCGATCACGGCGTACGATGCGCAGCCACAACCGCTTGCAGTCTCGTATGCAACGGGCACCACCATTTTTCCGTTGATATTCTCGGGCGCGCCCAGCTCGATGCTCGACGGTGCCTGCGGAAAGCGGAGGACCTGACGGAATGTGAGGCTGTCGCCCAAATCGTCCGACCACAGGGTAAAGCACTCGAGCGCGACCTCTGCCTCGGTGCCCAACGCCTTCTCGGCGGTGGCTCCGCGGCGATGGAGATAGGCGCCCGACAGGCGTCCGTCGACAAGTGTCTTGCCCACCGTGATGCGTGGGCACTGCAGGCAATGGTAGCCGTCCTCCTGCAGGCGGCCGCGCGAGATGCTGCGCCACGACGTGTGCGATATCACGCGAACGCCGTCGTTGCTTATGCGCAGGCGCACAACGGACAGTATGCCGGCTGTGCTTGCCGTATCGAACCGGGTTGCGTCGCCTTCGGGGCGCTCTCCCGAGACCAGCAATACGTAGGCGTCTTTGTTTTCTCTCCCGTCCGTATATTCCACCACGTCGAAGTCGTAATCGAATATGTCGTTGCGCTCCACGTCGCCCTCGCCAAACCCAAGGGGGAAGTCCACGGGCGTGGGAGCGGACCACGCGCCGTTCGTCTTTGTGTGCACCACCAGGCGCGAACGACCGTTCTCGCCGTAGCGCACCGAGGCGATACGGAACAGACACTCCACGCCGGCAATCATCGCTAGCTTCATGCGGGCTTCGCTGAGCACGCCAGTGAAGAGTACGTTGTCGCTCGAGGGCTTTATGCCGCCTCGCTCATCCTCCGACACGCCGGAAGAATTGGCGTCCGGGTCCGCAACGGCGTTCGTCGCATGGCCGATGTCGATGTGGGTGTACTCATACATCGGTGCGGCGTTTTCATCGTTCTCCATCAGCGCGTGGACGAAATGTTCGACCTGTCCCGTGTCGTCGCTCTCTGCATCCGCCCTGAGTTCAATGCGCGTGACCGCTTGCTCCCAATCGCGTACGACCGGCGCGACATTTGCGTCGGTGGCTGCAACTTCGGCGCATGCGAGCAGCTCGGCATTGGTGACGATGGTAGCCGACGCGATAAACTGCGGCACACCACCTGCCTCGGCATTGCCGGTCGCGCCAAAGCGGGCATCCAGCGTATAGGGCGTATCTCCACCCAATGCGAGCTCAGAGCGCTGGAGCACATACTGGTTGCCATTGTTCACCGACATATTCCACGAATCGAGGAGTGTGGGCCACGACCCCGACCAAGCCTTGGTGGTCCACTTGAACATGACAAACTGGAGTATCACGTCGACATCCACGTCTGCACCTACGCGCAGCCGCGGAAGCTGGTGGCCGTCCGCCTTCTCGTACCCAATGAACAGTGTGAGGGATGCGGCACCGCGCACGGCGGACGAAGCGACGCCTGCAACGCCGGCTCCAAAGGT
>CATZKS010000134.1 GCA_958421035.1 uncultured Collinsella sp.
ACTTCAAGGGCGCGACCAGAAGGTCAGCGCCCTTTCGTTTCACGTCACCTTGTCTCAAATGCGACCCGCTCGCTGCCCGTCCTCAACCTGCGACGTTAGTCATTGGGGACGTTCTTGTTTGACTAGTCGTTTAAGAACGTCCCCAACTTCTATTTCCCCTTGCACCAAAAACCGCCCCGTTCTCGGTTTTGAGGACGGGGCGGTTTTGCTTACCTAGATTGTTCGAGTTCCCTATGCAAAGCGGGCGACGAGCTCCTGGAGCACATCGGTCATCTTGACGAGCGAACTGACCGGGACGAACTCGTTGACGCCGTGGTAGCAATAGCCGCCGGTGGAAAGGTTGGGGCAGGGCAGACCGCGGAACGACAGCTGCGCGCCGTCGGTGCCGCCGCGAATCGGCAGCACTTGGGGCTCAACGCCGCAGGCAAGGTAGGCTTCCTTGGCAACATCAATAAGCTCGGGATAGTCACGAACGATCTCGGCCATATTTCGATACTGCTGCTTAATCTCGACCGTCACACGCTCCTCACCCAGACGCTGGTTGAGCATCGAGGCGGCGGCATCAATAAGGTCGAGTTTCTGCTGGAACTTGGCGGCGTCATGGTCGCGGACGATATAGCGCGCTGTGGCGTGATCGACGGTCGCAGATACACCCTCAAGGTGATAAAAGCCCTCGTAGCCTTCCGTATACTCCGGGCGCTGCACGTAGGGGAGCAACGCGTTGAAGTCGCAGAACAGATTGCCTGCGTTGACCATACGGCCCTTAGCGTCGCCCGGGTGGATGGACTGGCCCTCAAAGCGGACGGTCGCCTCAGCGGCGTTAAAGCACTCCCACTCCAGCTCGCCGATGGGGCCGCCGTCGACCGTGTAGGCGTACTTGCAGCCAAAGGTATCGATATCCAACAGCTCGGCTCCGTGGCCGATCTCCTCGTCAGGGCAGAAGCAAATGCCGAGTGCGGGATGGGGCAGAGAAGGGTCCTGAGCGATACGCGCGACAAGCGACATGATCTCGGCGACGCCTGCCTTGTCGTCTGCGCCCAGCAGCGTGGTGCCGTCGCTGCAGACCAGGTCCTCACCCGCGAGGTCATTCAGGGCGGGAAGCTTGGCGGTACTCATGGCAACGGGTTTACCGTCAACCGTGCCGCAGACCAGGTTGCCGCCTTCGTAGTGCACGATGTGCGGCTTCACGCCGGCGCCCGGTGCAACTTCGGTGGTGTCGAGATGGGCGATCAGGCCCAGGGCGGGCTTGTCCTCAGCGCCCGCACTTGCGGGGATATGCGCGCAGACATAGGCGTGCTCGGTCACGTGGGCATCTTCCGCACCAAGCTCGCGCAGCTCTTCAGCCAGCACGTTGGCAAGGTCAAACTGAACGGCGCTCGAGGGTACCTGGTCGCAGTTTGCATCCTCGGACTGCGTGTTGATCTGGACGTAGCGCAAAAAGCGTTCGAGGACATCGGGGCTCGTGGTGGTGTTTTCCATAAAGACCGCTCCAATCTTGGTCGTCGTGTGCAACAAGAACTCTAGCACGGTATGCCACGGCATACCACGACGCTTGGATGGGGTAGAATCAGCCATTGAATGCAGAAGGGACGGAAGATCATGGATACGACAAATAGCTCGCGCGAACTACATCTGACGGTGGCGAACGAAGACTACTTGGAGTGCATGGTTCGCATTGAAAGCGAAGAGGGGGAAACCAACGGCGTGCGATCGGTCGACATCGCGCAGCGCCTTGGCGTCTCCAAGGCATCGGTCAATAAAGCGGTTTCGGCGCTCAAGGCATCCGAACTTGTCGAGCAATCGCACTACGGCAAGGTAGTCCTGACCGATCGCGGCCGCGAGGTTGGTACGGCTATCTGGTACCGTCATCGCCTCATCCGCACGTTTTTGGTTCAGGAGCTCGGTGTCGAATTTGAGCGAGCCGATTCCGAGGCCTGCATGATGGAGCATGCGCTTTCCGAGGACACGATGAACCGCTGGCTCGCCTATCTCGAAAAGCAGGGAATCAGCGTCGAGGAATAGCGGGATATATATGGATACGAGTTATTACAACCGCTTTGGTGCCGAGGAACTTACGCGCCGCTTGTCGAGCGAGACCTTGTTGGCGCAGGGCCCCATGGGCAGTGTTCTGTTGAGTGAGTACGATGCCGCCGACATTCCACCGGCGTTTTGGAATCTGGCAGAGCCGCAGACCGTTTCTCGTATCCATCGCTTGTATGTCGCCGCCGGCGCGCAGGTGCTCATTACCAACACCTTTCAGGCATCGAGCTATGCCCTCAAGCACGACCAGATTGCGCCGTCCGTGGCGGAGGTCAATCGCGGGGCCGTCGACGATGCCCGCCAGGCGCACCCTCAGCTGCTGCTAGGCTCGATGGGCCCGATCGGTATTGAGTGGTTTGCCGAGGACTCTGCCGAGTATCGTGAAATCCGAGGCATTGCGCGCGAACAGGCGCACGCCTTGCTCAATGCTGGTGTTGACGGTCTGCTGATCGAGACGGTGACGTCTATCCGTAATCTGCAGCCCATGCTTGCCGGCGCCCTAGATGCCGCCGACGGCATGCCTGTTCTGGTGAGTTTTGTCGTTGACGATAAAGGCGACCTGTTGGGCGATGGCCTTAACATCGAGGCAGCCGTTTTGTACGCCGAAAAACACGGCGCAAACTCGGTTGGTGTTAATTGCTGTTCGCTTGCGGCCGCGAACGCGGCGGTGCCCAGGATGGTTACATCGGCGACTACTCCCGTCACGGTGCGTCCCAACGTGGGCGATCCGGTCCAGACTCAGGATGGCCCCGTATGGCACGAGAACCCCGAAGCTTTCGCGCGCGCATGCATCGAATGGAGGCATGCCGGCGCCGCAATGGTGGGCAGTTGTTGTGGAACCACG
Source organism: uncultured Collinsella sp. (assembly GCA_958421035.1). Lineage (GTDB taxonomy): Bacteria > Actinomycetota > Coriobacteriia > Coriobacteriales > Coriobacteriaceae > Collinsella. Next base: position 2,885 of record CATZKS010000134.1, read on the forward strand.
GCAATCACTACGGCAGCGATGGCCGAGGCGCTCGATATATAAAGGGTAAAACCGCTCCATACGGGGCGGTTTTTTTATTGCTTGCATGTCCTCGGCAGCATTTGCCCAAATGGTGAATGCTGGTGCCGGCAGGTTGTCGAGTGCGTGTTGCGGGTATACCTCATGCGTACCATGATCCAAACACTGTGAGGTGTCTGCGCGTGTGCGCGATAATTCATTTTGGAACTGACGGTTGGCGCGCTCGCGTCGATGAGGACTTCACTGCCGATAACGTTGCCCGTATCGCCGATGCCGTCGGCGAGTTGTGGCAAAAGACCAATCCGGGCAAAACGGTATATATAGGGTTCGACACCCGGCCCCTGGCGCGCGAGTTCGCTGAGCTTGCGGCGGGCGTGCTAGCAGCGCACGGGCTAGACGCCGTGCTCGCTTCGCGACCTGTCCCGACCCCTGCCCTTACGTGGGCGGCGGCTTATGACGGTGAAGCGTGCGGCGCGCTCATGGTGACGGGGTCCCATCATCCGCAGGGCTATCTGTGCCTCAAGATTCGCATGGGTGACGGCTCGACCGCCAACCAGGATGTCATCGAAGAGCTCGAAGAGACTATGGCTCCCGAGCCAATGGGGATCGAGGGGCAATATCGCACCGCGGATATCATTCCTGACTATATGCAGGCGGTGGCATCGTTTGTCGATGCCGAAGCCATCCGCGCCGCGCACTTGCGCGTGGTTGTCGATCCCATGGGCGGCGCAGCCCAGGGCTATCTAGCCGACTTGTTGCGCGAGCTTGGCGTTGAGGTGCACGAGATTCACGCCGGGCAGGCGTCTGACCAAGAAGATATCTGCCCCGACCCCGTTGAACCGTGGGTGGACGCTTGCGAGCGCACGGTTATCGAGGACGGAGCTTGCGCTGGCCTGGTGACCGACGGCGACGCCGACCGTATCGGCGCGGTTGACGAGCGTGGCAGATATATACATCCGCATCAGATCATGGCGCTCGTTTTGGGCGACTTGGTTCAATTTCGTAATTTGGAGGGGCGCGTCGTCGTCAATCTTTCATGCTCGACGCTCGTGCGTCGCATTGCCGAGGCGCTTGGCTGCCGCGTGACCGTCAAACCAGTCGGTTTCAAATATATAGCGGCGGAGATGAAGAAGGGCGGCGTCCTCATGGGCGGCGAAGAAGCCGGTGGTATCGGCATCGCCGCGCATATGCCCGAGCGCGATGGAATCCTCGCCTGTCTGATTCTGTGTGAGCTTATGGCAAAGACGGACGCGCCTTTGGGCGTTCTGGTCGACCAACTCGAGGACAGTTTTGGTAAGACGAGTTACGGTCGACGCGATTTGCGCCTTGAGGCCGAAGATGCCGAAACGTTGCGAACCCTGCTGCCGGGCGTAAACCCCAAGTCGATTTGTGGCAAGGTGCCGCAAAACGTTAGTCATATGGATGGCTTGCGTTTGGCATTCGAGGATGACACGTGGCTGCTGGTCCGTCCTAGCGGGACCGAACCAGTGGTGCGCGTCTACGCCGAGGGGTTCTCGGTGGAAGAACGTGATGAGTTGCTCGATGCTGGCTGTGCTTTAGCTAGGGGGACGTATCCGCTCTAACCATGAGACTGCCTTATATAAAGAGATGCTCGGCGAGCGGTAGGTAACGGCTGGCAAACGTTAGTCGGATTCCAAGATGTGTAGGAAATGTGTACGCCCAGATTCCCGCCCCCGGGGGCCCTCCGGTCTGGCAATATATCTCCTTGCCGCGCGGCCCGGTGCAACCGGGAACC
>CATZKS010000135.1 GCA_958421035.1 uncultured Collinsella sp.
GCGGGCGTTGGGGCGCGGCGGATTGCCTAGCCCGTGTAGCGCTCGCGGTAGGTGTTGCGCTTGGGCGCGGAGCCGTGGCTGCCGTGGTGACGCGTGCGGCTGGCGGTGTTGGTCGCCGGCGCGGCGACGCGCTTGGAGCTGGCCTGCTTGGGCGGGATGCCGCCGCTTTTTAGGATCTGCACCTCGCGGTCGGTGAGCTCGCGCCACGAGCCCTTGGCCACGCCCTCGAGCTCCAGGCCGGCAAAGTTGCAGCGATGCAGACGGATTACCGGATGGTGAATCTTGCTCAGCATGCGCTTAACCTGGTTCTTGCGGCCCTCGCGGATGATGACCTCCACGGCGGTGGTGCCGTGCTTGATACCTTGCGGAGCCACGGCCTCTGCCTCGCGCGCGTTGATGATGCGGCAGATAGCCGGCTGGCACAGACCGTCGTCGAGCTCGATGCCACGGCGGAGCGGTTCCAAGTCGCGATCGGTCAAGTGGCCGTCCACGAGCGCCTGATAGGTCTTGTAGACGTGCTTACTCGGGTGCAGCAGGTCCTGTGACAGGTCGCCGTCGGTGGTAAAGAGCAAAAGGCCCGTGGTGTCGCGGTCCAGGCGGCCCACCGGGAACAGTCCCGGAAAGCGGTCGCGGGGGACCAGGTCGGCAACGCAAGGGCGCTCCTGCGGGTCGCTCATGGTGGTGAGGTAGCCGGTCGGCTTGTAGAGCATCAGGTACACGGCGCCCTGGTTGAGCTTGACGGGTATGCCGTCGACCTCGATATGGTCGCGGTCGACATCGACCTTGGTGCCCAGCTCGGTCGCGACCAGCCCGTTGACGGTCACGCGGCCGGCGGTCATCAGGTCCTCCGAGCCGCGGCGGCTCGCTACGCCCGCGCGCGCCAAAAAGCGCTGCAGGCGCATGGTGTGCGGGTAGACGGGCTGGGCGTCGCCTGCGGGCGTCGTGGCGCCCGTGGCACTTGCGGTGCACGTCTCCCCTACTTCGTTAGTCCTCATCATGCGTGTCCTCCGCAGTGTCGTCGGTGGCCAGGAATTCCTCGCCACCGACCGCCTCGACATCATCAATATCGGTATCGAGCAGCTCGCGCTCTTCGTCCAGGTCCTCGGCTTGCTCCTCGAGCGTGGACTGAATACTGCGGCCGCTCAGGCGCTCGCGGATAAACTGGCGCGACTGCTCGTCGGGGGCAAACTGCTCCAGATCGGGTAGGTCGCGGGTGGAGCGCAGGCCGAACTTTTCCAAGAAGGCGTTGGTCGTGCCGTAAATGATGGCCTGACCGCGCTCGGGGTCACGGCCGAGCTCGCGCACCAGACCCTTGTCCACGAGCGACGCGATGACGCCGTCTGAGTTGACGCCGCGGATGCCCTTGACCACCTCGCGCGTTACGGGCTGGTGGTATGCGATCACGGCCAGGGTTTCGAGCGCCGCCTGCGACAGCTTTTGCGTGTCCCAGCTCAACACATAGGCCTCGACTACGTCGTGGTAGGCAGGATGCGTGAACAGGCGCCAGCCGCCGGCGACCTCGCGCAGCTGAAAGCCGCGGTTGGCCTCCTCGTACTCAACCTTGAGCTCGGCGAGCAGCGACGCGCACTCGCCGGGGGCGATATCCAGTGCGCCGGCCAGCGCGGGCGCACTTACCGGGTCGCTCGACACCAGCAGCAGCGCCTCGAGGGCACCTTTGAGGCTATTTGCCTCCAGCGTGGAAAGGGTTGACATGGTTGCGGCTCCTATTCAGTGAGCTCGGGGCCCTCGCCGGGCACGTATGCCTCGGCTCCCTCGACTCGGTTGATGCAGATGGTTCCGAAGATCTCGTCCTGGCTCAGCGTGAGCGAGCCGCGCTTGGCAAGCTCAAGCATGGCCAGGAAGGTGACGACGAGCTGCTCGGTCGTGGCATCGCCGTCCAGTAGCTCGCGGAAGGTGCAGGTTTGGTGTGCCATGGTAAAGCGGTCGACTGAGGCTACGGTCAGGTCGAGCGGCACGCGATGCGGCGCCACGTGCTCGGCCTCCAGCAGGAAGGTCTGTCGCTTGCCGTCCAGGTCGGCGCAGATGACGGCGAGACCGCGCAGGGTGATGCCTGCCAAGTAGTCGGGCATGAGCCCCAGAAACTCCGGGTCGGGACCGGCCACACGCGGGTGCATGCGGCTTTCGGCCTGCATGCGGGCACCGAGGGCCGCAGCCGCGCCCTTAAACTGCTTGTAGGCAATCAGGCGCTGGATCAGGACCTCGCGCAGGGCGTCGCCGTCGAGCGCGCTGAGTTCCTCGAGGCCTTCGTCGAACTCGTCATCGTCGTCATCGACTTTGCGTGGGGCCTCCTGCGGCACCAGAGAGGCGGCCTTGATGTCCAAAAGGGTTGCCGCGACCAGCAAAAAGTCGCTCGCCACGTCCAGGTCCAGTGCCTCGATGCGCTCGGCCTCGGCAAGGTACTGCTCGGCCACCTCACTGATCGAGATGGCGCCGATATCTACTTTTTGGCGGGTTACCAGCTGCAGCAGCAGGTCGAACGGTCCGCTGTAGACCTGCGTCGACACGCAATACGACATCTTCGACCTCCTTTGACGGCGCCTTCGCGGCGCGGTTTGGGTGCATGTTACGACCGTTTTGCACGGTCGACCTGTTAGTTTACCTTAGATGGCGGCGATTGCGAAGTTAAGCAGCTGCTCAGCGAGCGGATACACGGTAACGTCGAAATAGCGACCGATTACGTCGATGCCGGTCCACATGGGCAACAGGTACAGAACCAGGATGAGGATGGGCATGGCGTATTGCTGCAGGCGGTAGTAGTTGGCGAGCGCCTTGCCCTTGAGGAACGGCACGATAATCGATGAGCCGTCGAGCGGCGGGATCGGGATGAGGTTAAAGAACGCGAGCGACAAGTTGACCACGATAAACGTGGCGCCGAAGTTCATAATTTGCGACGCCAGGGCAAATGACATGCTGGTGTAGAGGTTGCCATAGGTCAGGCGCATGAGGGCGGCAGCAAGACACGCGAGTGCGATGTTCGATGCGGGGCCGGCTACGCTCACCAGGACCTCGTCGCGCTTGGGGTGCTTGAGGTTGTTGAGGTAGACGGGCACGGGCTTGGCGAAGGCAAACACCGGGCCACCGGCTGCGAGCATGAGCAGCGGCAGGATGATGGTGCCAAACGGGTCGATATGGTTGAGCGGGTTGAGCGAGACGCGTCCGCGCGAACGGGCCGTTTTGTCGCCGAGTGCCCAGGCCGCGGCTGCGTGCGCGCTCTCGTGGATAACGATGCCCACGATGACGGCAATCGCGCTGGCGAGCAGGTTCATGAGGTAGCTGCTGGACATGGTGCTCCCCTAGCGGACGCGGCGCGAGGTGCGCGTGAGCAGGTAGTCGGCCACAAACAGAATGACGGCGACGATGGCATAATCCAGGCGGAACACGCCGCCAAAGGGCGAGGTGATAACGCCGTAGCCTGCAATGGCGCTCGGCAGTGCGCGCGAAAGCTCAACGACAAAGCCCACGATCTGCAGCTTGGCGGTGAGGCCGCTAAAACACAGCAGCACGGTCATCGCGCTCATAAAGATGCCGCAGATGCGACAGGCGGTGGCGATGATGCTCATCGCCACGGCGGTGGCCTTACGAGAGTTCACGCGCGGTCTCCTCTTCGATCTGGGTGGAAAGCTCCAGCCATTCGTCCTCGAGCTTGGGCAGCTCTTGCTTAAGGCCGTTATATTCCCCCAGCGCGGCGTTGAACTTGTCTTGATCGGCATAAAGCTCTTCGCTTGCCATCAATTCCATAAGCTCGTCATAGCGGGCGCGCTTTTTGTCGAGCTCCGCCTCGATCTTCTTTAGCTGGTTGCGCACGCCCTTGAGCTTTTTGTTGAGCGCGGCGCGGGCCTGGGCCTCGGCGCGCTTTTGCTCCTTGGTCTTTTTGCCCTCGGCCGGCTTAGGAGCGGCAGCGGGGGTGTCGGCCTGGGCGGCGCTAGCTTTGGTGGGCTTGGCCGCGGCGGGCGCGCTCTCCCCTGCCGCCTCGGCGGCGGCGCGGGCTGCGAGGTCCTCGCGCTTGTAGAGGTAGTAGTCGTAGTCGCCGTCGTAGACCGTGACCTTGCCATCGCGGATGTCAATGATGCGGTTGGCCACAGCGCGTACCAGGTGCTCGTCGTGGCTGATCAGCACGATGGTGCCGGGGAAGTTCTGCAGGGCGTTCTCGAGCATGTCCACCGAGTCGATGTCCAGGTGGTTGGTGGGCTCGTCCAGGCACAGGAGTGCCTCGGGGGCCACAAGCATCTTGGCCAGTGCCAGACGCGCCTTTTCGCCGCCGGAGAGGACGCGGACCTGCTTCTCGATGGAATCGTTGTCGCTAAACAGGAAGGCGCCCAGCAGGCTGCGCTGCTGCGGCACGGTCCACTTGGGCGTGACGGTGTCGATCTCTTGCAGGACGGTATTGGACTCGGTCATGCCCTCGAGTGCGTGCTGGGCGTAGTAGGCGACGCCGACGTTGGTGCCCAGATCGCGGGTGCCGGTGGTGGGCGGCTCCAGGCCGGCGAGAATCTTCATGAGCGTGGACTTGCCGGCGCCGTTGGGGCCGACGAGCGCCACGTGCTCGCCGCGGTAGAGCTTGAGGTCGATATCGCTGTAGATGTGCTTGTTGCCGGAAGACTTG
>CATZKS010000136.1 GCA_958421035.1 uncultured Collinsella sp.
CACCAAGGGTGCTTGGGAGCTCTCTGACATGTTCCACTTTGAGGCTATTAAGCTGATCAGCGAGAACCTGCGTGACTCCGTCGCCGAGGCCAAGTCCGGCCAGCCCGGCTCCGGCCGCGAGGGCATGGCCCTTGGCCAGTATGTCGCCGGCATGGGCTTCTCCAATGTTGGCCTGGGCATCGACCACGCCATGGCTCACACCCTGTCCGCTCACTACGACACCCCGCACGGCGTTGCCTGCGCCATGCTGCTGCCGATCGCCATGGAGTTCAACAAGCCGGTTTGCGCTGAGCGCCTGGCCAAGGTTGCCGTCGCCATGGGTGTTGACACCACGGGTATGAGCACCGACGAGGCCGCCGACGCCGCTATCGCCGCCGTCAAGCAGCTTTCCGCCGACGTGAACATCCCGCACGTCTGCGAGGCCATGAAGGCCGACGAGATCGAGGTCCTGGCCAAGGACGCCATGGCCGACGCCTGCTTCCCGGGTAACCCGCGCGAGGCAACGCTCGACGACGTCATCGAGCTCTTCAAGAAGATCTGCCCGGCTGCCTAACTTGGTTCGGCGGGCTCCTGCCCGTTAGCCCCACAATCGTCCTCGGACATGTCGGAGGCCCCGCTGCGCACTACGTGCGGCGGGGCCTCCTTCTGTCCTGCGGAAAGATTCTGGGGCTTACGGGCAGGGGCCCGCCGGCTCGTTATCGTGGCGGGCGCTGCTCTGGGAAGCTCGACGGGTTGTCTCGCTAGGTAAATAATTGTGCGTGGTGGTATTGTTGCTGTGGGTTTAATTCGATATGAAAGGGTGACATTGGTGTCCCAGATGGATTCTTCGCTTGGTTTTATCACTGACCAGTTGAAGGTGCTGACTTCTATTGCTTCGCCTACGGGCTATACCCGCGCGGCTACTGATTATCTGATGGAGACCCTGCGCGATATGGGGTTTGGGCCTGAGCGTTCCAATAAGGGTAACGTGCTCGTTGAGCTTGGCGGCGAGGGCGAGCCGCTCGTACTGGCGAGCCATGTCGATACCCTAGGCGCCATGGTGCGTTCCATTAAGGACAATGGCCGCCTGCGCCCCACGACGCTCGGTGGGCATCAGTGGTCTACGGCCGATGGCGAGAACTGCACCGTCTACACGCGCGACGGCAATGTCTACACGGGCGTGGTTCTTAACACCGAGCCTTCGGCGCACGTGGCCGACGAGCCGGTCAAGACCATCGAGAAGAACATGGAGATCTTGCTCGACGAGAACGTCGACAGCAAGGACGATGTGCTCGAGCTGGGTATTCAGACCGGCGACATCATCGCTATGGATCCGCGTACCACGGTGACGGAGAGCGGCTACATCAAGAGCCGCTTCCTGGATGACAAGCTGTCGGCGTCGATTCTGCTGGGTCTGGCCCGCGCTGTTGCTGACGGCGAGGTGTCGCTTTCGCGCAAGGTGTCGCTGCTCTTTACCGTGTACGAGGAGGTCGGCCACGGCGGTGCTTTCGTGCCGGCCGACACGCGCGAGATGATCAGCGTTGACATGGGCTGCGTGGGCGACGACCTGGGCTGCACCGAGCGCATGGTGTCGATTTGCGCCAAGGATTCGGGTGGCCCCTACAACTACGATCTGGTGACCACGCTGTCCAATATCGCGCGCGAGCTTGAGCTCGATTATGCCATCGACGTGTACCCGCACTACGGCTCGGACGTTGAGGCCACGCTCTCGGCCGGCTACGACATCCGTCACGGCCTGATCGGCCCCGGCGTGTACGCGAGCCACAACTACGAGCGCAGCCACATGGACGGCGTGCGCAACACCTTTGAGCTCGTCCGCGCCTACGTCCAGCGCTAACGATGCAGCGGCCTCGGCTGATATGGCAGTACCGACCGAGGCCGTCCTCTCTAAGTTGCGGTGAAATAGGGACTGTTTGGCGGTTTTAAACGCATAAGCAGTCCTATTTCACCGCAACTTATGAAGGGGGTGGGACTACTTGATGGCGGCAGTCACGGTGCCGCCGCCCAGAACGATGTCGCCGCGGTAGATAATGACTGCCTGGCCGGGGGCGATGGCTCGCTGCGGCTCGTCAAAAGTTAGCAGCATTTGCCCGTCTTCGCCGCGCGTAAGGGTTGCTGCCTGGTCTTTCTGACGGTAGCGGTACTTGGCGCCCACGCGAATGCCGCCGGCATCGAGTTCTGCCTCCATGCGGTCGGCAGGGGCGCTCCAGATCCAGTTGTCGGCCGTGAGTGCTGTGGCCGTTAGGTCCTCGGCCTCGCCCAGATGCACGGTGTTGTTGGCGGTGTCGACGCCCGTCACATACACGGGATGCGCCATCGCGACGCCCAAGCCCTTGCGCTGGCCGATGGTATAGCGCAACGCGCCGTTATGGCGTCCGACCACGCTGCCGTCGCGCCATACAATATCGCCCGGCTCGGCGGCATGTCCGCAGCGGCGCTCGATATAGCCCGCGTAGTCGCCGTCTGGAATAAAGCAGATATCCTCGCTCTCGGCCTTTTTGGCGTTGGCAAAGCCCTGTTCGGCGGCAATGCGGCGCACGTCGCGCTCTTTGTCCAGCCCGGCCAGCGGAAAGATTGTGCGCGACAGCCGCTCCTGCGTGAGCGAATACAAAAAGTAGCTCTGGTCCTTTTTGGGGTCCTCGCCGCGATGCAGCTGCCAGGTGCCGTCGGACGCCTGGCTCGTTTTGGCGTAGTGACCTGTGGCGATGTAGTCGCAGCCCATATCGAGTGCCGCATCGAGCAGCGCGCCAAACTTAATATGGCGGTTGCAGATGATGCACGGATTGGGCGTCAGCCCCTCCTGGTAGGCGTTAACAAAGCGCTCGATAACGTTGCGGTCGAAGGTCTGCTGCAGGTCGAGCACATGGTGGGGTATCCCCAGGCGCTCGGCGACGGCTTTTGCATCGGCGATATCGCGGTCGACCTTACTCATGCCCGTGACGGGATCGGGCGCGGGGCAGGTGAGGCACATGGTGGCACCGACACATTCGTAACCCTGACTTTTGAGCAGATACGCGGTCACGCTGGAATCGACGCCGCCGCTCATGGCGACGAGCACGCGCTTATTGTGCATGGGGAGGTTCTCCTTGGTGGCATGTGGCCAAAAAAGAAAAGCGGCGCGGGAGGCTGGTTCCGCGCCGCAGACATTGTAGCAAGTTCGGGCGTCCTGTGGGACACCCTGTTGGGATGAGCTCAGGCTGCCAGAAGAGAGGGGAGACCGGCGTGCCTTGGACTCGTTCTAAGAACGAGAAGCTCTAGTCCTGGAAGAGCGCCGTGGACAGGTAGCGCTCGCCGGTGTCGGCAAGCAGGGCCACGATGGTCTTGCCCTCGTTCTCGGGGCGCTTGGCCAGCTGCAGTGCGGCCCACACGGCGGCACCGGACGAAATGCCCACGAGCACGCCCTCCTTGTGGCCCACGGCGCGGCCGGTGGCAAAGGCGTCGTCGTTTTCGACGGGGATGATCTCGTCATAGACCCGGGTGTCGAGGACGTCGGGCACAAAGCCGGCGCCGATGCCCTGGATCTTGTGCGGGCCGGCCTGGCCCTTGGAGAGCACCGGGGAGGTGGCGGGCTCGACGGCGACGACCTTAATCTCGGGGTTCTGCTCCTTGAGGAACTCGCCCACGCCGGTCACGGTACCACCGGTGCCGACGCCGGCGACGAAGATGTCGACCTTGCCGTCGGTGTCGTCCCAGATCTCGGGGCCGGTCGTGGCCTTGTGGATGGCGGGGTTGGCGGGGTTCACAAACTGGCCGGCGATGATGCTGTTGGGAGTCTCCTTCTGCAGTTCCTCTGCCTTGGCGATAGCGCCCTTCATGCCCTTGGAGCCGTCGGTGAGCACGAGCTGCGCACCGTATGCCTGCATCAGCTTGCGGCGCTCGACGGACATGGTCTCGGGCATGGTGATGATCACCTTGTAGCCGCGGGCGGCCGCCACCGAGGCGATGCCGACGCCGGTGTTGCCGCTCGTGGGCTCGATGATGGTGTAGTCGCCGCCGCGCACGAGCTTGCCTGCCTTCTCGGCCTCGTCAATCATGTTCTTGGCGACGCGGTCTTTAACTGACCCGGCGGGGTTGAAGTATTCGAGTTTGACGAGCACACGAGCCTTGAGGTCCTCGTCGGCCTCAAAGTGAGTGAGCTCCAGGAGCGGGGTGTGGCCGATAAGCTGATCGATGGACGTGTAAACCTTGCTCATGGTGAACCTCCAAAGTGTTCAAGTTGCTGGTTGCCGTGTGGTTTCACGGTGCGTGTAGCAGCTAAACCCATAAACCTTATAGGTTGTTCGTTTAGCTGTTGGGAAGCATACTAGACACTAAAGCCTAGTAATGCAATAGGAAATAGAAGATTATTACGAGCTGATTAACCATCTTGACCGGAACGGGTATTTTCAAAACCAATTTTTCGGCTAGAATTTCTACGGACTAAATGACCGAAAGGCAGCACTATACATGTTGGTTTCTACAAAGGGCAGATATGCCCTGCGCGTTATGGTCGATCTGGCCGAGCACCAGGCGGCCGGTCGCATCCCGCTCAAAGAGATCGCGGCGCGACAGGGGATTTCCGAGAAATATCTCGAGAA
>CATZKS010000137.1 GCA_958421035.1 uncultured Collinsella sp.
CACCGGCGTCTCGACAATGCCGCCCCCGCACGAAACCAACAGGCTGCGCTCACTTTGGAGCGAACGGAGCGCCGAGGTCTCGAGCTCACGAAAACGATCCTCGCCCTCGGTCTCAAAAATCTCGGTTACCGACTTACCGCAACGGCGCACGACCAGTCGGTCGGTATCGATAAAACGCCGCTTGAACATAGTGCCGACGTTGCGCGCGAGCGTCGATTTGCCCGCGCCCAAAAAGCCGATAAAGAAGATATGGTCGCAGCCGTGTTTGATGTGCTGAGACATGGCGAAACCTATTCCTCGCAGGGAAGGTCGCGCAGGGCCCGGCGCTCAAAGATACGGAAGATCTGCGTATACCACAGGTCCTGCGTCGCCTGCGGCTTTACCAGGATGGTATCGACGCCGGCGAAGTTGCCACTCCACACGTCCGTGTAGAGCTGATCACCGATCAGCACCGCCTCGTCGGCCGTGGCGCCGAGGCGCTTAAGACCCGCCTTGAGGGCAAACGGCGCCGGCTTCATGGCGTGGCTGATGGCCTCGAGTCCCAGCTCGCGTGCCGATGCCATGACCTGGTCGCGATGCCAGTTGTTGGACACCATGCACAGCTTAAAGCCTTTGGCGCGGGCGGTATCGAGCCAGGCGGAAACCGCGGCGGGAACCTGCTCGGTGTCGCGCGGCACCAGGGTGTTATCGCGATCGAGCAGAATGGCGCGTTTGCCGTCGGCCCACAGGGTATCAAGGTCGATGCAATCGACCGAGGCAACGTATCGTTTGGGGCTAAAAATCCTCATGCTAATTCCAAGACTGTTGATGCTCTTCGTAGGTTTGCGAGAAGTACTCCTCGTCCTGCGTAATGTAGAAATACAGGTCATCGGAGTCGGTCGGCTCAAGCGTGGCCTTGAGTGCCTCGAGCGACGGAGAGCAAATGGGCGTGGGTGGCAGACCCTCGTGCTTATAGGTGTTATACGGACTATCGCTTTGCAGGTCGTCGGCGGTAACCTCACCACCGGTGACATACATCATGGTCGCATCGCTGTTGAGATAGCGCAGACCGTCGAGCTTGCCGGCAAGGCGGTTGTAGAAGACCGAGGCCACGTGCGCACGTTGATCGGCGTTGAGGCCCTCGCGCTCAACGATAGAGGCCAAGTTGACGATATCGTAGTCAGACATCTCCACACCGTAGCGCTCCTTGATCTTGGCTTCGCAGCTCGCAAAGTCAAGCGACTTGTACTCGGTCTTAAACTGATCGAGCATAGCGCGAATCACGTCATCGGCCGTCGGCGAATCGCCCAACGAATAGGTCTTGGGGAACAAGAAACCTTCGAGCGAGTCCTTAGCCGCGCCCTTAAGGAAGCTATAGTCGTCCATGTAGTTGGAGGCCTTGGCCTGGTTGAGGAAGTCTTCCTTAGAGATACTGTCGTAGGCCTGGGCCACACGGTCGGCGACCTGATCGACCGTTAGGCCCTCAGGGATAGTCAGCGCATTGGAGCCCGCGTTGGGGCCTTCCATGAGCTGCTGAACAACCTTGGTCGCGTCCATGAGCGTGTTGAACGAGTAGATGCCAGGCTTAAGCGACATATCGGCGTTGAGCTTTTTCACCGCCGCATAGTAATCCTTGGGATTTTCGACAATATGGTTCTCGGAGAGAATCGAGGCGATAGTATCGCCCGAAGCACCGTCGGGAATGGTAACCGTAACCTGCTGACCAGCCGTGACCTTCGTATCCCCACCGGCGAAGAAGCCCTTGACGGCCGGCACGACAAAGAAAGCGATCGCAGCAAGCGCAAGCACCGCCACCACAACGCCGATGATCATGGGAACCGGAGAACTCTTCTTTTGAGCACCGCGACGAGCATGCGTGTTGTAGCTCGAGCGGGTCGCCGGAGCAACGCCATGCGAACCGCGAGCGTGATGCGAATGCGATTGGGGGGCCTGCGTTCGCTGGGTAGGTGTCTGCTGCTTAAAGCGGGTACCACCTGCAGGCTGGGCCGTACGAGCAGTGGGCTGCTGAGCCGCGTGAGAAGCCGGATGCTGAACCGAACGAGCAGAAGGCTGCTGACCCGTCCGTTGAACAGGTTGGGCCGAACGAGAGAAGGACTGCACCGGGCGCGCGGCAGGCTGAGCTGCGCGCTGCGTCGGCTGTGCCGGACGCTGGCCGGGCTGGGCAGGGCGCGACGCCGGCTGCCGTGTACGATTCTGCTGGCGCGGATCGGAAGCACTAGGCATGCTGGACCTCCTCGTTTTTACGATCGAGCCACGTCTGCAAAAACAGGCTGGCGGCAATCATGTCGATCTTGCCCCTCATCTGCTTTTCGTTGAGGCCCTGCTCGCGCAGGATACGCTTGGCCTCTTGCGAGGACAGACGCTCGTCCTCAAACTCCAGCGGAAGATCGAGCTCGTCGGCAATCTTTTGCGCCACGGCGGCAACGCGCTCGGCCTGGGGGCCGGGCTCACCGGCCATGGTCAGGGGACGTCCGCTTACCAGGATGTCGGGCTCATAGTCCTCAACCAGATAGCGGAACGTCTTGGCCATACCGGTGACCTCGGCAGCCGGAAGCACCTTGACAGGCATCGCCATCTTGCCATCACGGCTCGAGACGGCGATGCCAATCCTGGTCTCCCCTATGTCCAGCGCGAGCGCAACCACAGCGACTTCTTAGATTCTTAGGCGCCGAGCGCGGTCTTAGCGGCCGCGAGGGCATCGGCAATACCGGCGGCGTTCTTGCCACCAGCCTGGGCCATGTTGGGACGGCCGCCACCGCGACCGTCGACCAGACCCGCGATCTGCTTAATCACGTTGCCGGCGTGGAACCCGGCCTTCACGGCGTCATCGGAGCCGGCAGCGAGCAGGGCCGGGGTGCCCTTCTCGGTCACGCTGGCAACAACGCAGGCGACAGGGCCGGCGACCTTCTGGTGCACGGTATCCCAAACGTTGCGCAGGTCAGCGGCCTCGAGACCCTGAAGCTCAGCAACAACGAGCTTGTAGCCATTCAGCTCGACAGCACCCTCGATGGCGCTGGAGATCGCATCGGAGGAGCCACCAGTGAGCGCCTTCTTGAGCTTGTTGGACGTCTCGCGCAGCTCGGCCTGCAGGTTCTCCACGCGGGCGGGAACCTCGTCGACGCGGCACTTGAGCGCAGCGGCGGCGGCGTCAACGAGCGCCAGGCGGTCGGCCATGTAGTCGAGGGCACCCTTAGAGGTCACGGCCTCGATACGGCGGACATTGGAGCCCGTGGAGGACTCGGAAATGATCTTGAACAGGCCAATCTCGGCGGTATTGGCGGCATGAGTGCCACCACAGAGCTCGCGGGAGAACGGCTGGTCCTCGGCGCCCACGGAGACGACGCGGACAACATCGCCGTACTTCTCTCCAAACAGAGCGACAGCGCCGGCAGCCTTAGCCTCGTCAATGCCCATGACACGGGTCACAACCGGCTTGGAAGCGAAGATCTGCTGGTTGACCAGGTCCTCGACAGCCTTGAGCTGCTCGGAGGACAGGGCCTCGAAGTGTGTAAAGTCAAAGCGCAGGTGCTCGGGCGTCACCAGCGAGCCGGCCTGGGAGACGTGCTCGCCCAGGACCTGCTTAAGGGCAGCGTCGAGCAGGTGCGTGGCGGTGTGGTTGCGGCGCAGGAAGCCACGGCGCTCGGCGTCGAGCGCGGCGGTCACAGCGGCACCGACGGTCAGCGTGCCCTCGGCAACGTGCGCGACGTGGGCATACAGGCCGTTGTGGTTCTTGGTATCGGAAACGGTAAGAACAACGCCCTCGGCGGAAAGCTTTCCGGCATCGCCCTGCTGGCCACCCATCTCGGCGTAGAACGGGGTGCGGTCGAGCACGACCTCGACGTCCTCGCCGGCGGCAGCGGACTCGACGGACTCGCCGTTGCGCACGATGGCGACAACCTTGGCGCCCTCGATCACATCGTTGTCATAGCCGTCGAACTCGGTCGCTGCGACCTTGTCGGAAAGCTCGACCCACACATCGTTGAAGCTGCCCCAGGCATCGCCCTTTGCGTTAGCGCGGGCGCGGGCCTTCTGGTCCTCCATGCAGGCGGTAAAGCCGTCCATGTCGACATCGTGGCCAGCGGTGCCGGCGATCTCGACGGTCAGGTCGATGGGGAAACCAAAGGTGTCGTGCAGCTTAAAGGCAACATCGCCCGGAAGCACAGCACCCTCGGCAAGCGCTGCCAGGGCCTCATCCAGGTAGACGCGACCGTTGTCGAGCGTCGTGGAGAAACGCTCCTCCTCGGAGGCGACGATACCCTTGACGAGCGCGACGTTCTTGAGCAGCTCAGGATAGGCCTCGCCCATCTGAGCGTTGACCTCGTCGATGAACTTGGTCAGGAAGGCACCCTCGATACCCAGCAGGCGACCGTGGAACACGGCACGGCGGAGCAGACGGCGAAGGACGTACTCGCGACCCTCGTTACCGGGGAGGATGCCGTCGGAAATCATAAAGTCGACGGCACGGGAGTGATCGGCGATGATGCGCAGCGAGCGGCTGGCGCCGGAGTAATCATCGGCGTCATAGGTCTTGCCGCTGATCTCCTCGCCCAGCTTGATGAG
>CATZKS010000138.1 GCA_958421035.1 uncultured Collinsella sp.
CAATGACGGCATGGAGCGTCCGTTGATGCGTTCCACGTCGTTTGGCCTCGGAGTCTTTTCGAGCGTTATCTCGGTCGTGCTCGAGGTTATCGCTGCCATTCCCGTGATCGGTGTAGTGCTTTCGCTGGTGGAGGGCGTGGTAATTGGCGCTGCGGGCTCGTATTCTTATTACGGCTCTTATGCGCTCGAGGCTGCGCTGTTCGGTTCGCTCGGCCTGCTTGTCCTGGCGCTGATTGCCTCGGCGATTCTGGGTGTCTTCTTTAAGATGTTCGCCGACATCGCCGTGATGCACTTTGCGGTGACCGGTCGCGTCGAGAGCGCGTTTTCGCTCGATAAGGTCTGGACGGCGTTTAAGCACAACAAGACCAAGCTGTTCTGTGCTTCGTTCCTTCCCGAGTTTTTGACCGGCCTGGTCGCCAATGTTGTCACATGGATCTTGACGGTCGTCTTTGGCGCCACTGCCTCTGTCGGTATGTATAGCTACTACTATCGTCCTACGGGTATTGAGGCAATTGTTACCGGCGGTGGCGTCACGCTCGTGCTGTTCCTGGTGCTGGTCGCTTTCGTCACTGTATTTCTTACGGTCTTTGGCAAGATGCTCAAGCACCGTGCCGTTGGCTATTGGGTTGCACGTTATGCAAGCGAGTGGGCCGACGAGGACAAGGACGACGTCCTGACTTTTGTATTGCCCTTCGAGAAGAAGTCCGCTCCCTCGGGTTACAGCGCTCCGGATGTTGCGCCCACGCCTGCACCCGAGCCCGCGCCCGAGGCAGCGCCTGTGCCTGAGCCGGCGCCTGCGTCTGCACCTGAGCCGGCGCCTGTGCCTGAGCCCGATCCTGAGCCTGAGCCCGAGTCTGAGTCAAGTTCCGACGAGGACCCTCAGGACGAGTAGCCATGCTGCCTGCCATTTGGGGACGGGGTAGAAATGGTAGAAATAGCGCTTGACAAATGAGCGGGGGCGGACGTTTCGAAACGTCCGCCCCCGCTTTGCTATAGTAAGACTGTTATGGATGGGCGTGACGACTACTCGCCATGCTTATCCTCGTGACGAGCGGCGGCGCGGGCTTCGTGGATGCCCTTGATTGCGGCATGGCGAGCCGTGCGGGCATCATGGATGGCGTCGCGAGCCTCGGCGGACGTCGCCTTGGCAGAGCGCAACTTGGCGGCCAGATCGGGGTTGGTTTCGGCGACTGCGGTAATCGCGGGGCCGTCGAGCTCCTCTTGCGTGGGCTCGGCCAAAAAGTCGATAGCATACTGGGCGGCCACCATGGAGCCCTTTGCCAGCACGCTCTCGTCGATCTTGTAGAAGCAGGAATGTTGGGCGTACGTGGCGCCAATCTTGGGGTTGCGCGTACCTACAAAGGCGAGCACGCCCGGTACGCGGCGCAGGTACTCCGAAAAATCCTCGCCCGAAAGCGTGCCGCGATAATGGCCTTGGCCGGCGGGGCCCAGACACTTAATTACAGCCTGACGGCAGCGCTCGCTCGAGCCCGCGTCGTTTTCGACCTTGTAGTTGGCGATGGTGTAGTCGGTGAGCTCTGCCTCGGCGCCCAAGGCGGCCGCAGTATGCTCCACGATGCGGCGCATAAGCTCCGGCATTTCCTCGTGGGTCGAATCGCCGTAGGTGCGCACCGTGCCGGCGAGGTAGGCCGTGCCGGCGATAACGTTGCGCGCGGTACCGCCGTGCAGCTCGCCGACGGTGATGACAGCCGGCTCGTAGGGGCTGATCTCGCGCGAGACGATGGTCTGTAGGGCGTTGACGATCTCGGCGGCAACCATGACGGCGTCGTGGCCGCGCTGGGGCATGGCGCCGTGGCACGAGGTGCCGCGGACATCGATGCGGAACCAGTCGGTATTGGCCATGCGCGGACCGGGCTCGCAGCTCACGGTGCCGGCATCGACCTCGCTCCAAATGTGCGCGGCGTAGGCGCCGTCGACGCCGTCGAGCACGCCCGTGCCGATCATGAGTTTGGCGCCCTGACCATTTTCCTCGCTGGGCTGAAAGACGATGCGGACCTCGCCGTGGATGTCGTCGGTCATATGACGCAGGATCTGCAGCGTGCCGAGCATCATGGCGATGTGGCAGTCGTGGCCGCAGGCGTGCATGCAGCCCTCGTTGACGCTGGCAAACTCCTCGCCGGTCTGCTCGGTGACGGGCAGGGCGTCGATATCCGCGCGCAGCAGGATGCGGCGGCGCGGCGCGCCGTCCTCGCGATAGGCGTCAGGCGCGGTGCCGCGAAGGGTCGCCACCAGGCCCGTCTTAAGGGGGCGCTCGTAGGGGATATTCATGGCGTCGAGCTGGTTGGCGATGTCAGAAGTCGTGCGCTCCTCGGCAAGGCTCAGCTCCGGGTGCTTATGGAAGTGCCGGCGCTGCTTGATGATGTAGGGCTCAAACTCGGCGGCGATATCTCGGATGGCTGCGGTGACGTCGTCAGCCGCGCGAACCTCGGTTGCCGCCATAATCTGCTGTGCCTTGGTTTTCGTCATGGTCGATTTGCTCCTTACTGGTTTATCGCAAAATCGTACAAGCTCTTTCCAGTATGCCACCTGCCACTTGGCCTGGCAAAGCTGCCGTTTGCCGCTTGCGGTTTTGTTGCAAGGGCGGGGGAGTACACTCGGGGGTGTTGAATTTCCTGCCAGAAATGGGGATGCCCATGCAACATATCGATCGGATTATCCGCTCCAAGAACGTCTTTACCGCGCAAGACGGCATCGATTCCGCCCGCGAGCTGGCGATTGCCATCGCAGGCGACCGTATCGTCGCAGTCGGTGCGCCCGATGACGTGATTGCCGCCGCTCCCGCCGCCACGCCGGTTCTCGACTACGGCGAGCAGTTTGTCTGCCCCGGTTTCCATGACGCTCATCTGCACTTCTTCCATACCTCGGTCGGATCCTCGCCGTACATGCTCATGGATATGGGCACGTCAGAGGCGGCGCTGGTGCAGCACGCGCTCGAGTTTTCCCAGGACCTGCCCGACGACGCTTGGGTTGTGACGCAGGGCTGGCGCGACTACCGTTGGGACCCGCCCGAGCATCCTACCAAGGCGTCGCTCGATGCGGCATTCCCCGATCGTCCCTGCGTTATGTATTCGGGCGATGGGCACACGCTTTGGCTCAACAGCCGTGCACTCGAGGCGCTCGGCGTCACTCGCGACAGCGAGCCGCCAGCGGGCGGTAGCTACGACAAAGACGCAAATGGCGAGCTCACGGGCATTGCTCACGAAGCGGCTGCCATGCAGCTGCTGCCGCGCTGCCTTGAGTGGCTGGGCGAAGATCGCATCGCAAGCGCCTACGCCGATCAAATGAGGCGTATGGCCGAGCAGGGCATCACCTCGATCTGCGATATGTCGCTCATGCCCATGCCGGGCTGCGATTTTATCCGCGACGATGTCTATGACAAACTGCAGACGGCCGGCAAGCTGGGCATTCGTTCCCATCTGTTTCCCACGCTGCTGGATGACCAGTCGCGTCTGGAAGAGCTGCAGGTACGTTACGCGAACAACGCGCTGCTTTCGGCGCCGGGTTTTAAGCAGTTCTTCGACGGCGTGTCGAGCGAACACACGGCATATCTCACCGAGCCCTATACCAATCCGCGCTTCCCGGGCGACCAGGGCCGTTTGACGGTCCCGGCTGAGCGCATGCGCAAACTGGTTCTGGCGGCCGCGGAGCGCGGTCACACCGTGCGCATCCACGTCATTGGCGACGGTGCAATTCATGCCGCGCTGGATATCTTCGAGGAGGCGGCCGATCTGTACGGCCTGCCCCAGCACGGCCATAACACGCTCGAGCACCTGGAGAACCTTCTGCCCGAGGACATCGACCGCCTGCGCAAGCTCAACGTGGTTGCTTCGAGCCAGCCCTGCCATATCACGCTCGACCCGGGTGGTCCGGAGCGCGATCTGGGCTTGGAGCGCAGCCGCATCATGTGGCCGTTTGCGACCTATAAGCAGCGCGGCATTCGCCAAGCCTTCGGTACCGACAGCCCTATCACGCCCGTTACCAGCATGAACGTGCTCTACACGGCTATTACGCGCCAGGACCCCAAAAGCCACTGGCCCGAGGGCGGCTGGTTGCCGAGCGAGCGCATCGATGCAGCAACGGCTCTGCGCAACTACACCCTGGGCAGCGCCTATGCAGCGGGCGACGAGCAAAACCTCGGCAGCTCGGAGCCCGGCAAGTACGCCGACCTGGTAGTCCTGGACCAAAACCCGCTCACCGTTGATCCCCAAGAACTTCAAGCCACCAAAGTCCAAGCCACCTACCTGGCAGGCAACTTGATTTACGAGCGCTAACCCCACATCCCACCCCTCAGTTGCGGTGAAATAGTCCCTAAAAGGGGGTGCGGACGATTTCTTGGACCGCGCCTAGGCGTATCCAAGCTTCCTGCGGT
>CATZKS010000139.1 GCA_958421035.1 uncultured Collinsella sp.
GAGGGTGCCGGGCGCGATGTGGGCGAGATCCTGGTGTATGGCTCGGTCGATATGCTGAGCTGGGAGCTCGAGAATCGTGTGTCTACGCCCGAGCGCTTTGGCTTTATGTGGGAGTGCCCCGGCTATATCGAGCTCGATGCGAATGGCGATACCGCTGCATTTTTGTCGTTCTCGCCCCAGGGGCTCGAGGGCGGTCGTTGGGACCGCGGCAATGTGTATGCAGCGGGCTACATGCCTGTAACGGGCGACATTACGGGTGGTGACGGTGTCTATGAGCTGGGCGAGTTCCGCCTGTGGGACGCCGGTTTTGACTTCTATGCTCCGCAGGAGTTCACGGCCGAGGACGGTCGCCGCATTCTGATCGGCTGGATGGGCATGCCCGATGAGCCGACCTATGACAACGCGCCCACTGTAGCGTGCGGCTGGCAGCACTGCATGACGGTGCCGCGTGAGCTCACAGCCGGTGCCGGCGGCGTGGTGCTGCAGCAGCCGGCGCGCGAGATCGAGCGCCATTATGCCTCGGTGCGTGTGGGGGAGGGCTCGTTGGAGGTTGCCGGCGATACCTGCTTTGACGTTGTTGTTGACGGTGTCGACGGCACGTTTACTGCGACCGTTTATGGCGAGCTGAAGCTGGCGTTTGTGCCCGCTGGGGACGAACTGCCCTCGCGCTTTGAGATGCGATTTACCGATGAGGGTCGCGCTTCTGCCGGCTGCGGTCGTACCGTGCGCTGGGAGCCCGTCGACGAGGTCCGTAGCGTGCGCATTGTTGGCGATGTCTCGTCGGTCGAGGTGTTTGTGAACGATGGCGCGCTCGTGTTTTCGACGCGCATCTATCCCGAGGCCTATGGAGTGACCGTTGAGGCTCCGGGTGCGAGCGTGACCTACCACGCGCTCAACATCTAGGTCTTTTGTCGCATATCGGCGCTATACTGCAGCCGTTGCCCACGATGCGGGAAACATCCGCATCGTCGGTTTTTGCTTATGAAGGGAGGTTGCCGTATGGGCGTACAGCAGCTAGAAGAGGCCTGGGCTTTGAGGAACGGCGCGCGTGAGGCGCGGTTGCTTGTGGCCTCGCATGTGCCAGCAGCGCTGCCGCAGCTGGGGATTGTGCGTCCCGGTGACCGCCTGGTAGTCTTTGCGGACGACTTTGCCGATGCGTTTGCGCACGGCTTTGATGGTTGCGATGTCGCGCTGGTGGGCTCGCCGTCCGCCGAGGCATTTGCCGCTGCGTCCGAGGGCTTTGATGCTTCGTTTGATGTCGAGGGTCCGCACTTGTGGTGGTTCGTCAACTCCATCGGCGGGTTTGGTCTGCGTGTGCCCGATCTGCGCGCTCTGGGCCGCGCTGCTCGTGAGGCCCATGCGCTGTTTGTGGTGGATAACACGGTGGCGTCGGCTTTTGGCTGCGATCCGCTGCGTTTGGGTGCCGTGCTGTCGCTCGAGGCGCTCGACCGCGTGTGCGCCGGCAAGGCTCCGCGCAAGTTGGTTGCCGTATCGGTCGCGCGCTCGCAGCTCAAGCGCCATCGCGTGGATGCCGCGGCTGAGTGCGCGCATGCCCTGCTTGAGGGCTGTGGCTTGGCCAAGCTTGATATGCCTGCTGACGAGGCCGGTGTACTGGAGCGCGGGCTGGACTCGCTCGATGTCCGCATGCAGGCGCATTTCGATCGCGCCCGTGCGCTAGCCGAGTATCTGGCCGCCAACGAGATGGTGCGCAACGTACGCTATCCCGGGCTGAGCTCGCATCCCGACCATGCTGTTGCAACGGGAATCCTCGAGCACGGCTTTGGCCCGGCAGCTGAGTTTGATCTTATCGAGCGCAGTGCGGGCGATCTCTTTGATGCTTTGCCGGGGGAGTTCCGCACATCGCCGGCCGGCGGCGCAACGACGCGCCTTTCGGCCCCACGCGGCAAGCAGGGGAGCACCGTCCGCCTCTTCGCCGGCACCGACGACCCCCTGGTCGTAGCGTCCGCCCTAGACAACGCCCTTCGTAAATTAGCTACTTTTTAATACTTGCGATGAGGTCGTTTGCTTTGGTGGCAATGACCTTGTTTATGTCGGCCTGCAGCTCCTCGTAGACTGCTATGGCTCGCTCTCCGGCGGGGGTGAGGGTGGATCCGCGGGCGCCGTCGCGCTCGATGAGCTTGCAGCCCAGCTGACCTTCGGCCTCGTTCACAATGCGCCATGCCTTGGAATACGCCATGCCCATGCTCTTGGCGGCGCGGTTGAGCGAGTGCTCGCGGGCAATACCCTGTAGCAGCAAGACGCAGCCGTGGCCGAACACACCCGGCAGATCCTTGTCGCACGCTTGAATGACCAACTTTGCCGTCGTCTTGTACTCCACGTGCTCCACGTCTCCCCGCTAAAGTGTTTGCTGGGCAAACGCAAAGCCTGCGTCAAACCCTCATGTGCTCTTCTTAAAACATGCATTGTAGCAGTCAAAGTGCGTTAAGATACTTCCCCAGTATTGGGCGCCCAAGGTTGGGCTGGGTCCTACGAGGCCTGCAGCCGACCGGTCGCATGGAAAAAGGAGAAACATGGCTACGTTCTTTCCCGGTGAGTCCCACACGTTTTCGGAGTATCTGCTGGTCCCTGGTTACTCGTCCTCGCAGTGCATCCCCAACAACGTCTCTCTTAAGACGCCGCTAACCCGCTTTAAGCGCGGTGAGAAGCCGGCAATCACCCTGAACATCCCCATGGTTTCCGCCATCATGCAGTCCGTCTCGGGCGTCGACATGGGTGTCGCGCTCGCTACCGAGGGTGGCCTGTCCTTCATTTACGGTTCCCAGAGCGCCGAGTCCGAGGCCGCTATGGTCAAGGCCGTCAAGGATCACAAGGCCGGCTTCGTTCAGTCCGATTCCACCCTGACCCCCGACATGACCATGGAGCAGGTCATCGAGCTCAAGGAGAAGACCGGTCACTCCACTATGCCGGTCACCGACGACGGCACTCCCAAGGGTAAGCTCCTGGGCATCGTCACCAGCCGTGACTATCGCCCCAGTCGCGATGACCACCAGACGAAGGTCTCCGAGTTCATGACCCCGCGTGAGCAGCTCATCGTGGGCGACAAGAACATCAGCCTCAAGGTTGCCAACGACGTCATCTGGGACAACAAGCTCAACGCCCTGCCCATCGTCGACGATAACGATCACCTCATGGGCATTGTGTTCCGCAAGGACTACGACAGCCACAAGACTAACCCCAACGAGCTGCTCGATAGCGACAAGCGCTACATGGTCGGCGCCGGTATCAACACCCGCGACTATGCCGAGCGCGTGCCGCTGCTCATCGAGGCCGGCGCCGATGTCCTGTGCATCGACTCCTCCGAGGGCTTCAGCGAGTGGCAGAAGCGCACCATCGAGTGGATCCGTGCCAACTATGGCGAGGACGTCAAGGTCGGTGCCGGTAACGTCGTCGACGCCGAGGGTTTCCGCTTCCTGGCCGACTGCGGCGCCGACTTCATCAAGGTCGGTATCGGCGGCGGTTCCATCTGCATTACCCGTGAGACCAAGGGTATCGGCCGTGGCCAGGCCACCGCGCTGATCGATGTCTGCCGTGCTCGCGACGAGTACTACGAGGAGACCGGCGTCTACGTGCCCGTGTGCTCCGACGGCGGTATCGTCTATGACTACCACATGACACTCGCCCTTGCCATGGGTGCAGACTTTATGATGCTGGGTCGTTACTTCGCCCGCTTTGACGAGAGCCCGACTGAGCGCGTCAACGTGAACGGTCAGTATATGAAGGAGTACTGGGGCGAGGGTTCTGCGCGTGCCCGCAACTGGCAGCGCTACGACCTGGGCGGCGCCGCGAAGCTCAGCTTCGTCGAGGGTGTCGACTCCTACGTTCCCTACGCCGGTTCCCTCAAGGACGGCGTGGGCGGCACGCTCTACAAGGTCAAGTCCACGATGTGCAACTGCGGCGCCCTCTCGATCCCCGAGCTCCAGGAAAAGGCACGCCTAACGCTGGTCAGCTCCACCTCCATCGTCGAAGGCGGCGCCCACGATGTAGTCGTCAAGGATTCCCAGCAGAGCGTTTCCTATCGATAAGCGGCTTTCCTAAGCACCGCACCTTGCCGTTCAAACCGTCGCTCGCGTACCAAAGTACGCGTCGCTCCTCTTTCACGGCAATCTGCGGCACTTGGAAAACCCGACCATGCTTGGGCTGGTAACAATTAGCGGTTGATTCACAACCACGTTATTAAGATAAAGCGAGATGCCTGCAAGTTGCAGGCATCTCGCTTGTTGTATTTGCTATCATCATGCGAGTTAACGATGTGGCGGGGCGTTCTTACCTTTGCTCGCTGCAAGTTCCGCACGAGCCGAAGAGCACTTAATGTGCTCTTCGTGCGAGCAGGACTGTCCGCAGCAGCGAGCAAAGG
>CATZKS010000140.1 GCA_958421035.1 uncultured Collinsella sp.
GCTCAATAGAAAACACACGAACAAACGTTCTGTATACAGCCATCTACCTGCTATGCTTTTGTTAAATAGAAGCGAGAGAAAGGGGATGCAATGGAGCTGTTTGACGAGCGGGTAGTTTTGTTTGAGAGCGATGAAGGTGGGGAGCACCTACTGGTTACATGTGAGCCATCGGGTATGGGTGGTTTGGTGGTGCGGCAGACGAGCGAGGGTCCGTTGACCCAATGGTGCTTTGAGGAGTCGCCGCATGTAGTCGAGACCTTTGTGACGCACGAGGGGCTTGTGGCGCTTGAGCAGTTCTATGGAGTTGGGACTTCTAACCAGGTCGCGCGCATGCTGAGCATCTCGTTTGCCGATTATGACTGTGCCCAGCGGGTGCGCTCACTTTTGAGGGAACTCGGTGCTGGGTTCGATGTAGTTGAAAAACCGATTGATCGCATGGGGGACGTTGGCGCATGCGGAGCTGCGTGAGGAACATATTCTCGAAAAAAGTTTGAGATCGTGCTTGACTCCAACTAACTAAAGTGGTTTTATATGTCTTGCGCTGCGGCGTTACCTCAGCTGGATAGAGGGTCTGACTACGAATCAGAACGTCATAGGTTCGAATCCTATACGCCGCACCAATCGAATCTGAAGCCTCCGGCAACGGGGGCTTTTCTTTTACGCCGGCATCCCATGGATTCGAACCTCGGTCGAGGCGCGAGCGTGAAGCGGACGCGGAGCGTCCGTAGCGAGCGGGCGAGCACGCCGGCAGGCGGGCGAAGCCGGCGCGGATCCGCGCAGCGGATGCGCGGAATCCTATACGCCGCACCAATCGAACTTGAAGCCTCCGGCAACGGGGGCTTTTCTTTTAGGCAGACGCCGCATGGATTCGAATTTCGGTCGAGGCGCGAGCGGCCTAATTACCGCATCGTATAATTTTTTCAAATTGTCGCTTGACCCATCGGGGGCTCGCGTGCATAATAAACCGTGCGTTGCGGCGTTACCTCAGCTGGATAGAGGGTCTGACTACGAATCAGAACGTCATAGGTTCGAATCCTATACGCCGCACCAATTGATTTAAAGCTCCCGGCAACGGGG
Source organism: uncultured Collinsella sp. (assembly GCA_958421035.1). Classification (GTDB taxonomy): domain Bacteria; phylum Actinomycetota; class Coriobacteriia; order Coriobacteriales; family Coriobacteriaceae; genus Collinsella. The sequence continues at coordinate 1,078 of CATZKS010000140.1, forward strand.
GCTTTTCTTATATGGGAGCATTGCGGAGATTCGAACCTCGATCGAAGCCGGAGCGGATGTGCGGAATCCTATACGCCGCACCAATAGGCTTTAAAGCTCCCGGCAACGACTGCTCTTTTATATCGCGATGCACCGAAGATCGTGCCAAGCCCTCCAAATGAGTAAAAATCAAATTCAATAACTTTTTTTGAAAAAACGCTTGACCATTATTCAGTCCATGTGCATAATAATCAACAAGTCGCGGCGTTACCTCAGCTGGATAGAGGGTCTGACTACGAATCAGAACGTCATAGGTTCGAATCCTATACGCCGCACCATTTGAGATTAAAGCTCCCGGCAACGGGGGCTTTTCTTTTACGTAAACACTGCATGGATTCGAACCTCGGTCGAGGCGCGGGCGTAAAGAAAACGCGGAGCGTTTTTAGCCCGCGGGCGAGCACGCCGGCAGGCGGGCGAAGCCGGCGCGATCCGCGCAGCGGATGCGCGGAATCCTATACGCCGCACTAATCGAATTTGAAGCCTCCGGCAACGGGGCTTTTCTTTTATGACGGCACTCGATATTTGATACACGACTAGAATCGTGCACCTCCGCCCGTGGGAGACTATTTCTTATCGACTCGTGTAAGATTCCGAGTAGGTGTCGCGGCCCATCCGCGACCACTCCTTCTCTCGACGACCGATCAGGGTGATATTTCGTGGCAGAGCGTCCGACATACAAGCTCAGGTTTCTCGACACCAAAAAGCGTTTTCCATCGATGCCCGAGCAGCCCGCGGGGCGCTCGTATGGTGTTGTCTGGAAAGCTTTTGGCGAGGACCCCAAAGAGTCATGCTACGTCGTCGAATTCGTCGGCAAAAGCCACATATCGCTCTTGGGCTACGTGAGCGTGTCGGGCAAGGTCTATAAGGTTGATCGTCCTGTTCGGGAAGTGCCATTGCCCGAGGACCCCGACATGGAGCTGTTCCTTCACGACTCCGATTCCAGTATTGGCGAGATTATGGTGAGGGAAGCCAGCGGTGCAATGCGCGCGTGTGCGCGAACTGCCGGCTCTCCCGAAGACTCCATGCGCGAGCAGTCCGACCTCGAGACATGGAATTCGACCCGCGCCCTTCCTTACGGCGAGTTTATGGCCTCGATGTTCTTGCGCTACGTGATATTTGCCAACTCCGAAAGCGCTATTGCGAACACGGCGGGCGTCGACGGTTTCGATGCGGACATGCAAAATGTTGTCGACAAGATCAAACTCGTAAAGTTGCCCGAGCCGGTCGAGGTGTTTTTGGGCTTTGACACGGCACCGCTCCCCGATGCTATCGAGACGCTGCTTTACCGTGTTGACCATGCCGAGAATCCGAGCGGTATCGAGCGTTATGCCGCCGCCCTTATGAGCGAGATCGACTTGTCCCGTCTGCGCACCATTGCTGCCAAGTCCGAAATGAGCCTAGCGCGCATCGACCGCTCAAAGCTGTTCTATCTTAATTTTGATCGTAGCCTGCTGGACCAGGATGAGATTGACATGCTGCTTGCCATCGAGTGCCGTCTCAATCGCCTCTCCGGCATCCTTGAGCGCATCGGGGCCGGATTGGTCCCTGCGGCATCCTCGCCGAGCCTTGAGGGCTGCGCGCTCTTTGACGCGTGGCATATCGCCAAGACGACCAACGATGTTCCTCGACTGCTTGATACGGCCTCGAGCGACAACCCGTGGGGCAAACCGGGAACGGTGGCTTGCCAGCCGGGCGGTGAGTGGGACGTGCGCACCCGCTTCGCGCGTATCGTCGAGGCACTCAACGTGGTCACACGGCTCGACTATACCTATCGGGCAAACGTTGCCGAGGGGATTATGCTCGTTCGGTTTGGGCACTCTGTCGTGGATGCCATGCCGCAACGTGAATACGACGCCCAGGATGACGTCTGGCGCGAGTTGGACGAGGACGCGCGTGCGATTTGGGCTGCGGAGCACGACGCGCGCGTGGCGCTTACGCTTGCGGCAGCGTGTTTTGCCGCAGGTGCCTGCATTGCGCGCTGCTATGTTCAGATTGCGGCTCCCGACGGCGAGCAGGGCGAGCGCGTCATTGCAACATATTCCTTTGGGCGTGCGGCCTATCTGGCCAATTGCGTGCCTGTCGCCAAGGATCTTGAGAGCATGGATATGGACGATATGCCGTGCAAGCGCATGCTTGAGGCATATGAGTCGGACGCGCCGGATGCGATTGAGCCTGCGGAGGTTCACGCTCGCCCGCGTGACGACCACCGTTCGCTGCCGCCGGCGTTGCGCGACCTGCTGCTTGCCGATACGGCTGATGAGCTCGAGGTCATGGAGATGGACGATGACCCGTATGTGGCGCGCGTCGTTGAGTTGCGCGAGCAGGCCAAAGTTGACCGTGCAAGTGCGTTTGAGAGCTTTTCCCGTCTTGTTGAGGAGCTGGAGGCTAAGTGCGCCGTTGCCGAGCTTTTGGCAACGGGTCCGGTCCAGACGCAGTTTTGCGACAACCAGCTGGTACGCATGGTGCTGCCGGTAATGGAGGAAGATTGCTCGGTGCGCATCCTGCGCGCTCCCGACGCGCTCTACTTTGCTCAGCACGAGATCTGCAGTTATTACGCCGATCAGGAGGATTTTGAACGGGCGCTACCCGAGGTGCGTCGTCTTTACGATTTGGCACGCTCTTCTATGCAGTCGCATTTTGCGCTCATCAATGTGTTGGCGCGCCTGGAACGCTTTGACGAGATTATCGAGGTGGCGCGCCACGGCCTGCGCATCGCCAGCGACCGTTCCGCAATCGGTTATCTGTTCTATCGCCTGGCGTTTGCCTATTGGAACTGCGACCAGCTCGAGCTCGCGCTGGCGTGCTACCGCCTGGTACCGCGCGGCGAGGAGTCGGGTAGCAACGCACTAGAGGAAATGCAGGGCCTTATGAACGAGATGGGTGTCAATGAGCCTCCGACGTTTGAGGATGCGGTTGAGACCATCCGTAAGGCCGGGCTCGAGTTGCCTCCCGTGTCCGCCGTGACCAACCAGCTGGCGGATGCTGCCGTGCAGTTGGTCGATAACGGCTTCTTTTTCCTGGCGCGCGTCTGCATCTTCCAAATGTGGCGCACCATGGGCAACGATGAGCTCGGCTCCCTCAATCGCTCGTTGGGGTAGGGGCGAAAACTGCAAGGAGCGGGCAATTAGAAAATTCCCTCTTGCTCAACTTCGGCTGTTTGGTTACTATAGAACGGCTGTTACGGAGAGCTGACCGAGAGGCCGAAGGTGCTCGCCTG
>CATZKS010000141.1 GCA_958421035.1 uncultured Collinsella sp.
TGGCAGCGGTGGCAGGGCCGGCGAAGGTATTGCTGACCATCTTCTCGGTGTCGAGCGCATACATGACGGCCTGACGGACCTTGACGTTGTTCCAAGGCTCCTTGGCGACGTTGAACATGATGAAGCGGGTGCCGAAACCCTGAACGTTATCGATCTTGCAGCCGGCGCTCTCGAGCTGGTCGACGGCGTCAGCGGTAACGAGCTCCATAACGAGCGTGGAGCCCTCCTGCTGAGCGGTAACGCGAGCGGTGGGGTCGGTCAGGATGCTGTACTGGATCTTCTTATCCTCGGCAGCATACTCACCGTTGTACTCGGGGTTGGGAACCAGAGTGATCTCGGTATCGGAGATAGAGTCGTACATCCAGGGGCCGGAGCCGATCGGCTGCTTGGCGCGATCCTCCTCGGTCTGGGTGGCCGGGGTAACGCGGACGATGGCCAGACGATCCTTGAGCAGGGAGAAGTTGGGGACCTTGGTCTTGACCGTCACGGTGCTGGCGTCCTTGGCCTCGATGGACTCGAAGGGCTGGAAGAACGGAGCATAGGTAGCGGAAGCGGCGCAAGCGGTGTAGGAGGCGACGACATCGTCAGCGGTGACCTCGGTGCCATCGGAGAACTTGGCGCCCTTGCGGATGGTGACCTCGAAAGTGGTGTCGTCCACAGACTTGGGATCGTCGGTGGCGAGCTCGTTGAAGGTGCTGTAGTCGTGGTAATCGATGCCGTAGAGGCCCTCGACGACGTGCCAGTTAGCACCCAGGCCCACAGCGGAGCCGGTGCTGGCGGGATCGAAGCTGGACGGAGCGTAAGCGGAACCAGCGGTGATCACGCCGCCGCCACGGTTGGCGGAATCGGTGGAACCGGAAGCGGAACCCTCGTCGCTAGAGCTGCCACCGCAGCCGGTGAGACCAAGCCCTGCGACAGCAGCGACGCTGCCGGTGAGGCCGAGGAACGAACGCCTGGACATACCCTTGTTGATGATGGCCATGTCTTCTCCTATCAATAGAGAATCTTACTCGGGAGCACCTAGACTTGCCCCCGCGCAACTTGCGGACGATATATACCTTACCTACCGACGAGCCCAACTGAGGTGCCGCGCTCGGCGACCGATACATACATCCGCTTGAACGGTATTTACTACCGTTCACCGAATTCGTTGACAAACGATTCGCCAGACAGTATGTATCGGCGAGGTGAGATATCAGTCTTCGTCAACCCGCAGGATAGCAGGGTTGTTCACCATGACTAGTCAAACGTTTTAGCGTTAATAAAACCCGAAACCAGCAGGCAATCATGGCGAAATAAATGGTTGAAAATCACGCAATCATGTATATCAGTAGTTTAGGCTCGTGTTTAGCTATCGGAATGGCCAGCCGCCGCCTCGGCGCGCTCGGCATTCCACGCAACGAGCGCCTCGTGGACCGCCTTGGCAACATCGGCAGGTATGCCGCGAACTTCCGCGATCTCTTGCTCGCTCGCCGCGCGCAAACGCTTCATCGAGCCAAAATGACGCATAAGGGCACGTTTTCTGGTGGGTCCCACGCCTGGAACGTCATCGAGTACCGAAACTGTCATGGCTTTATCGCGCAACTCACGATGGAACGTGATGGCAAAACGGTGCGATTCATCGCGCACCTGTTTAATTAGATAGAGCGACGCGGACCCGGTTGGAAGCACGACGGGAGTCTCGTCCCAAGGCACGAAAACTTCCTCATCGGCCTTTGCCAAGCCACAAACTGGTATATCGAGCCCAAGAGCCTCAAGTTGCTTGATCGCAGCGGTCAATTGCGGCTTACCGCCATCGACAACGAGCAAATCGGGGCGCGAGCCAAAGCGCTCGTCGGCCATGCGCTCGGGAGCATAGCGTCGTCCCAAAACCTCGGACATCGACACGAAGTCGTTTGCCTCGTCCAATTCGGCCTGAATTTTAAAACGACGGTACTGGCTCTTGTCGGCGCGCCCGTTGGTAAACACCACCATCGAGGCGACGGTAAAGGTTCCGTGCAGCGTCGAGATATCGAAGCACTCGATACGCATCGGCGGCGCCGGCAGCGCCAGCGCGCTTTCGAGCTCCAGGAGCGCTTGATTGGTGCGGTCGTCAGCGTACCCCGTTCGCATCATGTAGCGCATGAGGGCATGGCGCGCATTTTTGGATGCCATATCGAGCAAACGGTGCTTTTCGCCACGCTGCGGCCTATGGAGATGGCAGGAACGCTCGCGCTTGCCTGCAAGCCACTCCCCCAGCGCCTCTGCATCCTCAAGCTCGACAGAGAGGTTTATCTCAGCTGGAATATCAGCCGTCTCGTCGTAATAGCGCTTAAGAAAGCCCGACTGGAGCTCTTCCTCGTCAACATCAAGACCCTTGTCGAGAATGAACTCGCAGGTGCGAACCGTTCGGCCCTCGCGAACGACGAAGACGCAAGCGGCAGAGATGGTCTCCTCGCGATAGAAACCGATGACATCGATATCGACACTGGAGGGAAAAACGACTTGCTGACGATCGTCCAGACCCCTGATGACCTCCAAACGACGTTTGACGCGTGCCGCGCGCTCAAAGTCGAGCGCCTCGGCGGCATCCGTCATCTCGGAGGTCAGCTCATCGACGACATCCTTGCGATGGCCCGACAAAAAGCGCTCGACGCGCTTGACGTTCTTGGCATAGTCTGCCGGAGAAATCGCGCCGACACACGCACCCGGGCCGCGCCCGACATGGTAGTCAAAGCAGGGGCGCCCGTTTTGCGCGCAAATCATATTGACGATGTCTTCCTCGCCCTTGTGGGACTCGACGATACGACGACAACGACGCCACTCCGCACAAGAAGCCGAGCAGATCGGGATCACCTTGCGCAGCGTGTCAATGGTCTCACGCGCCGCGCGGCTGTCAGTATAGGGACCAAAATAACGCGTTCCCGGCTTATGGCGCTCACGCGTATATTTGATAGCGGGATACAGGTCGCCCTTTGTAATGGCGATAAAGGGGTAGCTCTTGTCATCCTTGAGGTCGACGTTAAAGTACGGATGGTACTGACCAATCAAATTGCGCTCGAGCACCAACGCCTCGTGCTCGGTCTCCACCACGATATAGTCAAAGCTCGCCACCAGCTGCATCATCAGCGGGATCTTTTGACGCTCATCCTGCAGCGTCACGTACTGGCGCATACGGGAACGCAGGTTTTTTGCCTTGCCAACGTAGATGACATCGCCCTTGGCATCTTTCCAAAGGTAACATCCGGGCTGCGTGGGAACGCGCGAAACCTGCTCGGCGAGTGTTGGAATGTTGTCGTGACCGGCCACACGCACCTACTTGCGACGAAGCAGCGCCGAGACCTCGGGCATCTTAAGGACGACGGCAAGGCCAAAGGTAACAGCAAGCGAGACGACACCCGCAACGCAAACGTAGCCAAGAGTAATCAGAATCGAGCCGCCAAGTGCCCCGACAAAGTGCTCAAGCGCCCACATGACGCCGGCGCCTGCGGCAGCACCCAGGCCACCGAGCAAAAGGCCAAAGAAACCGCCATGCAGGATAGATTTGACCTGAAGGCCACGCAGACGACGACGCAGCCACCATAGCGAACATCCGACCAAGATCACGTAGTCGACGACATACGAAAGCGCGATTGCCGGCATACCGAAGCCCAGCACAACGCCAAACAGCAGAACCGAGCCGGCCTGGCCGATGGCGGAATACAGGCAATAGCGGCTATAGGGCTTCATGTCGAGCAAGGCAGAGAAGCTCTTCTGCATCAATACGACCACGCCGTAGAGCGGCAGCGAGAACGCCAGGTAGACAAGGAACTCGGACACCAGCGCCACGCCGGACTTATCAAACTTGCCGGCACAGTAAATCATGTTGAGCGGACGCGCGAAGACAATCAGGTACAGCGCGAACGGAATCAGGAAGAACAGCATCTGGGCGACGCCACGCGAAATGCCCGTGCGAACGCTGTCGTAATCCTTCTCCTGCGCGTCGTGAGAGAGCTCGGTATAGAGCGCCGTCGAAAGCGAGGCGGCAATCAGCGCGTAGGGCAGCGTGTACCACAGGCGCGCATAGGCGATGACGGAAGGACCCGTCTCGGGCTGGACCACCAGCGCGGCAGCGTTGGTGATAGAAGTCGAGACAAACATGCACACCGTGGCGAGCAGCGTCGGGATACCGAGCGCAATCGTCTGGCGCAGCGCGGGGTCCTTAAAGTCGATATGGATATGGGGATGCACGCCGTGCTTGCCAAGCGCGGGAATCTGACATGCCATCTGAACAAAGACACCGAGGGTCGTACCGGCCGCAATCAAGATGATGCCGGCACGTGCG
>CATZKS010000142.1 GCA_958421035.1 uncultured Collinsella sp.
TACCATCCTTGACGAGCGCGTACTCCTTGGAGCCGTCGACCTTCTCGACCTTAGCGTCGTCAGAGCTGCTGGAACCGGCATCAGAACCAGAGGTGGCGTTGGACGAGCCGCAGCCCGTCAGTGCGAGGGCGAGCGCCATGGCACCCGTGGCGGCAAATGCGCCAAGCTTCTTGAGCTTCATAATCAGTCTCCTTCCGGTGACCTCGTTTGATTCAGAGGCCTGCAAAAACTGTTGGCTATTATGCACCTGGAATTACGAATCTGCAATGAGAAAACTGATTGAAACAAACCCATAACGTGAATGGAATACTCTACTTTGTGACAGTCATTACTGCTGCAATGACCTTAATAATCTAATTTCAGCTGCATAACCTGCAAGTTCGTTCGGAGTCTCCAAAATAAACGGCAGCGAACACAAACGGCCATTCGATACAATATTCTGCATAACCTGCATACCGCCACCAAATTCCTCGCTGCCAAGGTATCCCTTGCCGATGCACTCGTGACGATCTTTATGGGCGCCGCAGGGGTTCTTCGAATCGTTGATGTGTACGGCATGCAAGCGATCGATACCCACCACGCGGTCGAACTCGTCGAGCACGCCGTCCAGATCATGGATGATGTCGTAGCCGGCATCGCTCACATGGCAGGTGTCCAAACAAACGCCCAGCTTATCGGACAGCTCTGGGCACTTGGCGGCAACGCCCTCGATAATGCACGCCAGTTCTTCAAAGCTACGGCCCACCTCGGTGCCCTTGCCGGCCATGGTCTCGAGCAATACCGTCGTCTGCTGTCCCTCGAACATCACCTGGCACAGCGTATCAACAATCATCTGAATGCCGACGTCTGCCCCCTGTCCTACATGCGCACCGGGATGAAAATTGTAGTAGTTGCCGGGCAGTGCTTCCAGACGCTGCAAATCTTCCGCCATAGCCTCCAAGGCAAACTCTCGCGCCCGCTCCTTAGCGGAGCAGGGGTTATAGGTATACGGGGCATGCGCCACCAGCGGTCCAAAGTCGTTTTGCGCCATAAGCTCGCGCAGAGCCGCCACGTCATCCATGTCAAGTTCTTTTGCCTTGCCACCGCGCGGGTTGCGCGTAAAGAACGCAAAGGTATTGGCGCCAATGGACAGCGCCGTCTCCCCCATTGCCCGATAGCCCTTCGTCGTCGAAAGATGACATCCGATCGTCAGCATCTCCAACTCCCCCTCATCAGTTGCGGTGAAATACGGTCTATTGGTGCCTTATTTTGGCGCAAACAGACCGTATTTCACCGCAAGTTATAAAAGGGGCATCAGGGGCGAAGGCCTCCAAGGCATTCCAGGCGCTGGCGCCATGCCCCCACGCCCTAAAGTTTCAAGCGAATCGCATCGATGATGCGTGCGCAGCGCTGTGTGGCGGCTAGGGACATGATGGGGCTTTCGAGTTTCCCCGTCTGAATGAGCTGCGTCGCATGCGACGCCTCGCCGTAAAAATCATCGACCTCAAATGGTGTATCGATTTCGAGTACTCGACCGTCGGAATACTTCACATGGGCGAGCTCGGGGCGATGGAGACGCTCGATTTCCAATGAGCCCCGCTCACAGGCAATCGTTAAGCGGCTTTCATATGTTGCTTTGCCGTCGCACACCATATGAATGGGTATACCGCCGACGCTCATATGGATCTCGTCGGCCCAATCGACGCGGCCGCCCGATACGTCACGCCAGCGAACTTCACGGGACGAAACCTCGCACGCGCCCGCGAGCAAATCCTCAAACCAACCAACCGCATAGCAGCCCATGTCATATAGACAGCCGCCCTGCAACGGATCAAGCAGATAGCCCGAAGGAGACTCGCCGTAATCGAGCTTTTGTACGCTTTCAATCGAGACAATACGGCCAAGCTCACCCGACGCAAGCAAGTCTTTCACGCGAGCGTGCATCGGGCAAAACCGATTCTTCATCGCCTCCATAAACAGCACGCCGCGCTCGCGAGAGGTGGAGGCAATCGAGAGAGCCTCTTCCTCACTCAAAACGGCCGGCTTTTCGCACAGCACGGCCTTTCCGGCGCGCAGCGCGCGACAGGCCCAACGCGTATGCATGCCATGCGGAAGAGCCAAGTAGATTGCGTCGACATCGGGGTCGGCAATCAGCGCATCATAAGCCACATCGCCGCTATCGTCAGCCGTGGCATAACTGTGCGCGGCATCAATCGAAAACGCCCTGCAAAACTCCTCAACATGCGAAGGAGTGCGGCCGGCAGCAGCCACAAGCCGTGCCCCGTCCACCTCCTTGAGCGACGATGCAAATCGATGCGAAATGTGTCCAGCGCCCAAAACGCCCCAACAAACCTCACGCAAATCATCACATGAATCCCGATGACCCACGACAGCCCCCTTCAGTTGCGGTGAAATAGTTCCTGTTTGGCCCCTATTCTGCCGCAAACAGGAACTATTCCACCGCAAGTTATAAAAGGGTCATGAGGAGCGTGTTTTGCCGAAGACTTTAAGCATGGCCGTTACGGGGCCCGGCTGGAAGCGCCGGCGCACGTCATCGAGACGCTCGGGGATATCGATATGCTGCGGGCAGTGGCGCGCGCATTTGCCGCACTTGACGCAATTGCTCGCCAGCTTGGCCTCGCTTGTGCGCACCGCACTCGCCGTAAAGTATTGCGACAGCCCCGTAAACCAGCTGTGCGCATAGCTCGCGTTGTAGGCGGCAAAGCAGCTGGGAATGTTGATACCCTTGGGACATGGCATGCAGTAGCCGCATCCCGTGCAGGGCACGCGATTCGATTTTTCAAACTCATCCAGCACGTGCGCGATCGTGTCGAGCTGGTTGGCAGTCATCGAATTCGGCAACGCGAGGTCTGCCAGTGACGAGTTCTCATCCACCTGCGCGGTATCGGTCATACCCGAAAGCAGCATCGTCACCTGAGGATGATTCCACACCCACGAGAGCCCCCAAGCGGCAGGCGTATGCAAATGCCGATCGCATGCACCATCGAGAACAGCGCGCGCCCGCGGAGGCAATTTGCCTGCCAAGCGTCCGCCCAAAAGCGGCTCCATCACAAACACCGCGAGACCTCGCTCGGCGGCGGCCATGAGCCCCGCCGTTCCCGCCTGATATCGCTCTCCAGCGTAGTTGTACTGGATCTGGCAAAAGTCCCACTCATACGCATCGAGCATCGTAAGGAAGTCCGCCGCGCTGCCGTGGTACGAAAAGCCTATCTGACGAATACGCCCTGCAGCCTTTTGCTGCGCGATCCAGTCCTCGATGCCCAGCGCCACCACGCGCTCCCACTGCGCAGGCGAGGTGATGTTGTGCATAAGGTAATAGTCGATATGGTCGGTCTGCAGGCGGCGCAGCTGCTCGTCGAAAAACCGATCGAAATCCTCCGCGCATTTGCACGAAGCATGCGGCAGCTTGGTTGCGAGCAAAACCTGGTCGCGCAAGCCCAGGCGTTCAAGCGAAGCGCCCACGCAAGCCTCGTTGCCGGGATAGAGATAGGCCGTGTCCAGATAATTAATCCCCTGCTCCACCGCACGGGAGATGATGGCATCGGCCGTCTTCGCATCGGGGTGTCCCGGCGCACCGGGAAACCTCATGCAGCCCAGACCCAGAGCGGATATTCGGTTACCACTTTTAGGGTCAACGCGGTATTGCACGGCCCCTCCCCTCCCATCGAAACCCTGACAAGGCGAAACAAACCCGTCACGTCATCGAAACACATCGGAATCGCAATTGAGAACGTATCGTAACGCAGCAGAAATCGAGCCGTCACGGCACCGCTTTAACATCAGCAAAAAGCCCGATGAAAGGAGCCGGCATGACCACGCGCATGTCTTTGCGGTCTGCCCCGCAGCGTAAAGTCCAGACAAACGTTTCTTTTTCATAACAGCCGCCCCGCGCACCCACCAATCACCCTGGCAGCATACAATCCATCAGGCGCCCCTTACGCGGGCGCCTTTTACATGGGGAGATGATTCACATACAGATCAAAAAGGTCGCTTTTATCGGCAAGGGCGGCGTCGGCCTGCTCTACGGCAGCATGATCGCCCGGGCGCTCGGCAACGACGCCGTCGAATACGTCATGGATGATGCCCGTTTTGAGCGTCATGCGAACGACGCGCTCACCGTCAACGGCAAGCCCTGCGATCTCACGTCAGTCCGTGCCAGCGAGGCGACACCCGCCGATCTGGTCATCCTGACAGTCAAGACCACCGGTCTCGACCAAGCACTCAAGACTATGGAGCGCGTCGTGGGACCCAAC
>CATZKS010000143.1 GCA_958421035.1 uncultured Collinsella sp.
GTGTTGTGATATTGACAGCCTTAATTGTCGCACGCTGACACGGGGGCAGACGCTAAAAGAAAGGCGCGGAGCCGCTCGATGCGATTCCGCGCCTTGTTGTTTTGCTTTAGCAGACTATGCCGTTACGCCACGAAGAAGTAGACAAGGAAGGCAAGGGCTGCGATCCACATGAGCGGCTTGATCTTGGAGGCCTCGCCCTTAAAGAGCGCGACGATCACGTAGGCGATAAAGCCCAGGCCGATGCCGGCAGAGATGGAGTAGGTGAAGGGCACGCCGGCGACAATCATGAACGCCGGGAAACCCTGCGACACGTCGGACCAGTCGATCTCGGAGGCCTCGCTCATCATGAGGTAGCCGACGTAGACCAGAGCACCGCAGGTGGCGGCGCTGGAAACGATGGTGACGATGGGGGAGAAGAACGCGGCGAGAATGAACAGCACGCCGGTGGTGACGGAGGTGAGGCCCGTGCGGCCACCGTCGGCGGCGCCGGAAGTGGACTCGACGAAGGTGGTGATGGAGGAGACACCCATGAAACCGCCCACAGCGGCGGCGGCGGAGTCGACGATCAGGATCTCCTTGATATTCTCGACGTTGCCGTCGTCGGTGAGGAACTCGCCCTGCTTGGCCACGGCCATCGCGGTGCCCATGGTGTCGAAGAAGTCACTCATGAGCAGCGAGAACGAGATGACGAGGAGCGCGGGGTCGGTAAGGACCTTGACGATGGCGGGCACGCCGCCGGCGTCGGCGATGGGGCCACCGATGCTCGAGAAGTCGAGCGGGGCGATGATACCGGTCGGAGCCTGGGTCACACCTAGGGGGATACCGGCGATAACGGCGACGATGATGCCGATGAGCAACGAGCCCGGCACGTTGCGGGAAGCCAGGGCAACCGTCACGACGATGGAGATGATGCCGACGATAAAGGTGGGGGAGGCGATGTCGCCCAGGCCGACGAGCGTACCGGCGCCAGCGGTGATAATGCCGGCATCGCACAGGCCAATCATGGCGATGAACAGGCCCAGACCCACCGAGATGGCGTGACGCAGGACAACCGGGATGGCGTCCATGATGGCCTCGCGCAGGCCACAGAGCACGAGCAGCAAGATGACGACGCCCTCGAGGAAGATGACGCTCATGGCCACGTGCCAGTCACCGCCGCAGACGGTGGTGGTGATTCCGGCGATCATCGCGTTGACGCCTAAGCCCGACGCGCAGGCGAGCGGGCGGTTGGCGAAGATGCCCATGCAGATGGTCATGATGCCGGCGCCCAGGCAGGTGGCGCAGGCGAGCGCTCCCGCATCGATGCCAGCGCCCGAGAGCACCGCGGGGTTGACGGCGATGATGTAGGCCATCGCCAGGAATGTTGTCAGTCCAGCGCGGAGTTCGGTCCCGATTGTGGACTTGCGCTCACTGACGTGAAAAAGTTCGTCCATGCATACCCTTTCCTTGTTCGGCCCCGAGTTTAGGCCGATTGACACGAACTCAACTACTATATCGCCTTTGAAAGGTTGATGTTCCTCGCATGTTGATGTTCGGCGCTTTGTAGCAGACGGACGGTATTTTTCGCATGAAAATGTGCGGGTACCGTATACTTGAGCAGTTACAACGACCCCTATGGAGGAACGTATGATTAAAGAGCTCTGCCACGACGAGGCTATTCTGTCCCAGCGTTGCGAGGTCGCGACCGTCGAGGACGAGTCGGTGGCACAGGACCTGATCGATACCATCAAGTCGCTCGACGATGCCGGCTGCCTTGCCGCCAACCAGATCGGCGTCACCAAGAAGGTCTGCGTCTATCTGGACGACGCCGGCGAGCCCCATGTGCTCTACAACCCCCGTCTGGTGTTTGGCCTGGGTGCCAGCAAGATGGAGGAGAGCTGCCTGACGCACGAGGAGGTCACCAAGTCCACGCGCTATATCAAGTGCAAGGTCGCTTATGACGTGATCGTCGACGGCAAGATGCGCGAGCGCAAGCAGGACTTTGTGGGCTTCGAGGCGCAGATGATTCAACACATGATTGACCACTGTCTAGGAAAGTTGGTCTAAGGGGACCAAAGCACCGCACTTCGTCTCTTTTGGCCCGGGCGTGACATTGTTGTCATGTCCGGGCTTTTGTGTTTAGCGCCTTTTTGTTTGGAGACAATGAAATTAGCAAGAACGTAAAGCTAGGAGGTGCTATGTGTACGAGTATTCGATTTACCGATAATTCTGGCCACATGTATCTGGGCCGCAATCTCGACTGGAGCTTTGACTACGGCCAACAGGTTCGCGTGATGCCGCGCGGGTTTCACATTCCGTATTCGTTTATCGACGACGCGACAGCGGCGCACGCGGTGATCGGTATGTGCATCGATTACAGGAACTACCCTATGTTCTTCGATTGCGGCAACGATGCGGGCCTCGCCGTGGCGGGTCTCAATTTCCCGGGTTATGCCGAGTATGCCGAGGGCCCTGTCGACGGCAAGACCAATATCGCGGCCTATGAGTTTCCCCTGTGGGTGGCAGCGACGTTCTCGACGGTCGATGAGGTCGAGGCCGCGCTGCGCGACACGGTGATTGTCGCCAAATCTGCCGGAGAGGGGCTGGGCGTGTCACTGCTCCATTGGATTATCGGCGACAGCCAGCGCAGCATCGTGGTCGAGATGATGGCTGACGGCCTGCATGTATACGACGATCCGGTCGACACCCTTGCCAATCAGCCGACCTTCCCGTGGCATATGGAAAACCTACGCACCTATATCACCGCCACAAGCGATTTTCCGCAGACGGCGACATGGCGTGGCGCCGAGCTCAAGCCCTATGGAGCCGGTGCCGGCATGCGCGGCATTCCGGGCGATTGCTATTCGCCGAGCCGTTTTGTAAAGGCGGCGTACCTCAATGCCAATTACCCGCAAAAGGAGAGCGAGACCGAAAACGTCGTTCGCATGTTCCGCTCGCTCGAGGGCGTGGTGATGATCGAGGGAGCGTCCAGGATGGGCGATGGCAAGTTCGAGAAGACTATCTACACCGGATGCTTTAGCGCGCGCACGGGCAATTATTACTACGCGATGTATGGGGATCCGTCGATTCGCTACGTGAGCCTGATGGATGCCGAGGGCGCGAGCCCCGATAGGCTCGTGGTTCCCGAGCCGCGTCGTTCGTAGCCGATAGCTTTACCGCAATGCAAAGCGGCCCTGCATCTCCCGTGAGGTGCAGGGCCGCTGTCGTTGATTTGTGACGTCGCTAGAAGTTGGCGTCGTTGAGTTGTTCGTTCTCGAGGCCGTCGAGCTGTTGCTGTTCGGGCGTATCGGCGACGCTCTCGAGCAACTCGGTGGGATCGACGTTCATGTCCTTACCGGCTTCGTTGCCGTTGATCAAGTCGTCCGAGAAGATGTCGACTTCCATTTCCTCGGCCTCTTCGATCTGAACCTCGAGCGGCACCTGGGTGCGCACGAGCTTAACGGCCGGGCGCATGCGGGCAAACAGCGGCACGTACTCGATGATGATGGCCGAGTTCTCAAGACCGTACCAGCGTGCCGGGCTTCCGCAGGCGCGGCGGACGGCGTACTTGATGGCCATCACGCGGTGGTCATTGCGGTTGATGTCCGTTTCGGGGGCAAGCATCTTGCGCAGCATACAAAAGCGGAAGTCACCCACGTTGCCGCGTGTCTCGTAGATGGAGTAGGTGTGATGTTGCGGCGGCAGCTCGCCCGATGCCATCAAGTCACCGACGATCTGACGCAGATAAGCGTTGACGCGCTGGTTGACTTTAAAGCCCAGGTCCAGGCGAACGCGGAAGAGGAAGTCCGTGCCAAAGGTCTCGACGGAATACTCGTGCGTATAGGGTTCGTCGGTAACGTGCACGTTAATGAACCAATATGCCTTGGCGCGCTTGGGATGCTTATCCAGGATGGAATAGAGCACGTCGCGGTCGAGCGTGAGCGGGTCGGGGCTGTTGGTGAGAAATACCAGATTGTCGGCGAGCACGGGATAGGTCTCGTCGTTGCGCAGGCGGTTGAGCTGATCGATGTACTTGGAGACGGGCAACAGAATCGTCTGCGTGCGCTCGATGGCGGTGCCACGGCGCCACACGTACATAAGGCCAAACAGCAGTGCGGCCAGGAAGATCATCACATAGCCGCCGTCAAAGAACATGGTGAGGCACGAGGCAAAGAAGCACAGCTCAATGGCACCGAAGAGCAGGGCGAAGACGCAGGCGCCCAGCTTGT
>CATZKS010000144.1 GCA_958421035.1 uncultured Collinsella sp.
GCGTGTCACGTGGCCCGATAAGAAGGAGCTCGTGAACTACTCGGTCGTCGTTTGCGCTTCTCTGGTCGTCGTCGGCGTCGTCATCGCTCTGCTCGATGCTGGCTTTGGCGAGGCTCTTGCTCTGTTCTCCGGATTGAGGGGCTAAACCATGTCTAAGCGTTGGTACGTCGTTCACACTTACTCTGGATACGAGAACCGTGTTAAGTCCGATCTCGAGCATCGTATCGAGACCATGGGCATGCAGGACCGTATCTTTGATATCGAGATTCCTATGGAGCGCGTCACCGAGATCAAAGAGGGTGGCAAGCGCGAGACCAAGGATTCCAAGATTTTCCCGGGTTATGTCCTGGTTCGCATGGAGATGGATGACGATGCTTGGACGTGTGTTCGCAACACGCCCGGCGTCACCGGTTTCCTGGGCGGCAACGGTAAGCCCGCTCCGCTTTCCCGCGACGAGTACAATAAGATGACTCGTCGTCCCGGTAAGGGCGATTCGCCCAAGCGTACGTCGGTTGATATTGAGGTCGGTACGTCCGTCCGCGTCACCGATGGCCCGCTTACCGACTTTGATGGCAAGGTTTCCGAGGTTAACACCGAGGCAGGCAAGCTCAAGGTCACGCTGATGATCTTTGGCCGCGAGACGCCGGTCGAGCTCGACTTTAACCAGGTCGCTGTCATCGCTTAAGTTTTCGTCCGTTCGCGCGAGCGTGCTTCTTCTGTGACTGCTCATCTCAGGAGTGCTTCTAACACGTGCGTGCTTACGATATAGCAAGTACTTCACACTCGTGATTCGAAAGGAATGACCATGGCTGAGAAGAAGGTTGCCAACGTCATTAAGCTCCAGATTCCTGCTGGTGCAGCAAACCCCGCTCCTCCCGTCGGCCCCGCCCTGGGCGCTGCTGGCGTGAACATCATGCAGTTCTGCCAGGCCTTTAACGCCGAGACGCAGGACAAGAAGGGCGACATCATCCCCGTTGAGATCACTGTCTACGAGGATAAGTCCTTCTCCTTCATCACCAAGACCCCGCCGGCGGCTCACCTCATCAAGAAGGAGCTGAACCTCAAGTCTGGTTCCGCTAAGCCCCAGGCCGACAAGGTTGGTCAGCTCTCCCAGGAGCAGCTCACCAAGATCGCCGAGATCAAGATGCCGGACCTCAATGCCAACGACATTGACGCCGCCAAGAAGATCATCGCCGGTACCGCCCGTTCCATGGGCGTCACCATCGCTGAGTAGCGATTTCTTATGGTAACGACGGGTGCTCCGACCGGGGCGCCCGTTAAATGTGTGCAATAGGGCACACGATACGATGTGGGAGGGCTCACGCCCGTTTAACCACAGGAGGTAATGCACATGGCTAAGCATGGTAAGAGCTATAACGCCGCTGCCGAGAAGATCGACCGCGCCACGCTCTACACCCCCCTTCAGGCTGCCAAGCTCATCAAGGAGCTCGACACCGCCAAGTTCGACGAGACCGTCGAGGCCCACTTCCGTCTGGGCATCGATACTCGTAAGGCTGACCAGAACATCCGTGGTTCCATCTCCCTGCCCCACGGCACCGGCAAGACCGTTCGTGTTGCCGTCTTCGCCGAGGGCGAGAAGGCCCGCGAGGCTGAGGCTGCCGGCGCCGACATCATCGGTTCCGACGAGCTCGTCGCCCAGATTCAGAAGGGCGAGATCAACTTCGACGCCGCTATCGCTACGCCGAACATGATGGCCAAGGTTGGCCGCATCGGTAAGATCCTTGGTCCCCGTGGCCTCATGCCGAACCCCAAGCTCGGCACTGTGACCATGGACGTCGCCAAGATGGTCTCCGAGCTCAAGGCTGGCCGCGTTGAGTACCGCGCCGACCGCTATGGCATCTGCCACGTGCCCCTGGGCAAGAAGTCCTTCTCTGAGCAGCAGCTCGTCGAGAACTACGCTGCCCTGTACACCGAGATCCTGCGCGTCAAGCCCTCTTCTGCTAAGGGCAAGTACGTCAAGTCCATCTCCGTGTCTTCCACCATGGGCCCTGGCGTCAAGGTCGATCCCGCTGTCCAGCGTGACTTCCTGGCTGAGTAACTGCTAGTTACTGCCTGAGTACAGCAAGCATTGCTAAAGAAACCCGGTTCTGCCTTTTGCAGGACCGGGTTTCTTGCTATCGCGTCAAAAGCACCACAAAGGGGACAGTGTCCTCTTTGTGGTGGTTACCAGGGTGTTCTGGCCGTTGAGGACTCGATGGCTTCGTGGCGTTTGAGCTCGCGGCGCATGGTTTGTGAGTTGAGCCAGGCTGCTTGCCAGCCGCGGATGGGGTAGTGCGTCTGGTCGAGCTCAAACTGCGTATAGCCGCAGGCGTTGATGATCGTCGTTCCACACACATGCTGACGCTCGCGCTGAAAATCGCAACCGTAGCTTTGGTGCACATGCCCGTGCACCATGTAGTCGGGATTCCAGGATTCGAGTGCTGTGTTAAAGCACTCGAATCCTCGATGCGGCAGATCGTCCAGATCACCCATACCGGCGGCGGGTGCATGGGTAAGCAGAATGTCGCACCCGCCGACCATCCTAACCTTACGCGACAGCTTACGCATGCGCTTGGACATCTCGCGTTCGGTGTACATGTTGGCGCCGTCGCGATAACGCATGGACCCACCAAGGCCCGCAATGCGAATCCCTCGGTACGTGTACACGCTGTCCTCTACGCAGATACATCCACCCGGTGCATGACGTGCGTAGCGGTCATCGTGATTGCCGCGCACGTAGATGAGCGGTTTGTTGATGACCGTAACCAAAAACTCAAGATAGTCCGGGTCCAGATCGCCGGCGGACAAAATCAGGTCGACTCCCTCAAAGCGTTCCTTGCGAAAGCACTCCCAAAGGCATCGTTCTTCGGTATCGGCTATGGCAAGGATTTTCATAGGGCAGGGACTTTCGGCTCATCGTCGAGCTGCGGAATGGTGCCTACCACGTTGTCCGCCAGCCAATTCATCTCGACAATCTGCGTGCTCGGCAGCGGAGGGAAGCCTTCGATCTGTACCACGCCGTTCTGGCTGTGGAGCTCGCCGCCAAAGGGGTTGATGGATCCCTCAACAATGCCGTTGCGGAGCAACTGCACGAGTTTGCGCGTTTGGTAGGGTAGGCCCGGAGCGTAACGGATGTCGATAACGCCGGAGCTCATGCCATACCAGTAGTTGACGGCGCGCACTTGGTTGTCGTCGCTGGTCTCGTCCCACGTGCCGTGCAGAAGGCTTCGAACGATGAGCTCGTAGTAACGGCCCCAGTTCCATACGGGCATGGCGATGCCGGTGACTTTGCCGTCGACCAAGCGGTGAAGCCCGTAGGCCGTTGGGTCTTCGAGCGACTTTGACATGTCAGCGCCGGTCATGACGCTTACGCCTTCGCGGCACATGGCTTCGGCAAGACCACCGGCGGGAACATCGCCCCAGGTCAGGATAATTTGCGCGCGTGGGTCGAGCAGCGAGGCGCCAATCGCAAAGGCGTTGATCTCGCTGAGTGCGCCCGAGGCGAATACCGACGCGTGGTAGCCGATGCGGTGGTTGTCCGCCATGCTGGCGGCAAGGGCGCCCAGGAGAAACTTGGCCTCGTACATCTTGCCAAAGTACGAACGGACGCTTTGATGGGGAAGGCCGATAGAGCAGTTGAGGAACCGAACCCGGGGATACTCAACGGCAGCCCTGAGCGTGTATTCCATCAGGCGGTGCGAGGTCGAGAAGATGACGTTTACTCCATGTTTGACAGCCGTTTCCACGGCAGCGTAGAACACATCCGGATCGTGACAGTCCTCGAACGCCTCGGTGCGCACGATACCGCCAAAGTGCTCATCGAGATACTGGCGCCCTTGGTCGTGCAGGCTGTCCCAGCTCGACGTCGCATAGGGGAACTCATGGATAAAGGCGATGCGCAGGGGGTTGGCCGCCGAATAAACGGTCTTGCCCATAAAGAAGTTGAGCACGCCGGAGGTGGACTTGGCGGGCGACTCCTCCTCGTCGACACTCGGTGCCTCGACAAGATCGACCTTGTCCTCGTCATTTTTGCCGGCAATGACCAGCTCGCGCCAGATCTTGCACAGGCGGTTTACGACGATATCCGTCGGCGTATCCAGTAGGCGGTCCTGGTTGTACACGTTGAGGTAGACGAGCATGGCGTCGGCA
>CATZKS010000145.1 GCA_958421035.1 uncultured Collinsella sp.
CCAAAGGGACGCGCAAACGCCCACCGAAAGCAAGGCGCCGGCAAAACCGGGCACGGCATCGCGCAGCAGCACGATAGCCGACAGCATAAAGCCAGTGTAGATGGGACCCATGAGCGTCACGGCCACATCAGAGATGCGGGTACGCGGCGACCAGACATACCAAATGCCCACAGCGAGCATCAGGGCAAAAAGCAGGGCATTCAGCAACATCGAATCGCCCAACGCCGACAGCGGAAAGAGTACGGCGGCAGCGATACCCATGCGCTCGTTAGCCATCTTGCCATCGAGCCTCGTCATACGGAAAAACTCATAGCAGCACAGACCGCTCATGACAGAAACAAAGATGGCCGTGGGCACGATACCCAAAACCAGGCACAGGATAAAGACAACGGCGTAAACGATACCGGCGGCGGCACGGGTGATAAAGCCCGCAAGCCACGAACCGGTGCCATTCTTCGCTGCGGGCGCTCCCGCAGCGACAGCCTTGCGCTCAGATGTCTTGGGAGCAGTTGCCTTGGGACGATCGGACACGATTAAGCCTCCTCGGTCTTGCTCAGACCACCAAACCTACGGTCACGGCCCTGATAGGCCAAAATGGCGTCGACAAGGCCCCAACGATCAAAGTCGGGCCAATAGGTATCGGTGACGTAGAATTCGGAATAAGCCACCTGCCACAGCAGATAGTTCGAAAGGCGCAGCTCACCAGAAGTGCGAATCACAAGCTCAGGATCGGGAAGGCCGGCGGTATAGAGGTGGGAAGCCACCATGTCGTCATCAATTGCGGCAGGATCGATCTTACCGGCGGCAGCGTCGAGTGCGATCTGACGGACAGCGCGGGTAATCTCGGCACGCGCGCCGTAGTTGACGGCAAGCGCCAGCGTCATGCCGGTGTGATCGGCGCACTCAGCAAGACCGCGTTCAAAAACGTCGCGGGTCTTCTTGGGCAGCGCGGAAATGTCACCCAAAAAGACAACGCGCACGTTTTCGCGCTTCAGAAGCGGCAGCTCGTCGATGAACGTCTTGGCAAACAGGTGCATCAGAACGTTGACTTCGTGCTGAGGGCGATTCCAGTTTTCGGTCGAAAACGCATAGGCAGAAAGCACGTCGACGCCCAGACGCACGCAGGCGGTAATAATCTCACGAAGGGAGACGATACCCGCCTTGTGGCCCTCAGTGCGCGCAAGACCGCGCGACGTGGCCCAGCGACCGTTGCCGTCCATGATGCACGAGATATGGTGCGGAATGTTATTGAGGTCAAGGTCGGAAAAACCGACGCCCGCAGGGGCGTCGGCAAAGTACTCGACCAGTTTATGCTCGTCGTATTGCACCTTAGATCTCCATGACCTCGGCTTCTTTTTCCTTCAGAAGCTCCTCGACCTTGGCGACATACTCATCGGTGTGCTTCTGGACCTTGGCCTGCTCGCGACGGACATCGTCCTCGGTGAGCTCCTCATCGCGCTCGAGCTTGTTGTTGAAGTCACGACGGATGTTACGGATAGACACCTTGGCCTGCTCGGCGTACTCGCGGCACTCCTTGACGAGCTCGCGACGGCGCTCCTCAGTGGGAGCCGGGAACGGAAGACGAACGACGGTGCCATCGGAGTTGGGGGTAATACCCAGATCGGAAGCGCCGATGGCCTTGACGATAGCATTGATGAGTGCCTTGTCCCACGGCTCGATGAGCAGCATGTGGGCCTCGGGGGTCTTGACGGCGGCAACCTGCGTGACCGGCGTGGGAACACCGTAATAATCGACGGTGATGTCGGACAGAATGTTGGCATTGGCGCGGCCGGTACGGACCTTGGAGAAGTTATGCTTGAGGGACTCGAGCGACTTGTCCATATGGGCGGTGATGTTATCTGCCATGCTTAATCCTCCTGATAGACGAGCGTGCCGACGGGCTCACCCGAAAGCGCGCGCTTGACGGTGTCCTCGCCATCGATGTTGAGGACCAAAATCGGCATACGGTTATCCTGGCACAGTGCCGTAGCCGTGGAATCCATAACCTGCAGACCGCGGACGAGAACCTCGTGATAGGTAATCTTGTCAAAACGGACGGCATCGGCGCACTTGACGGGATCCTTGTCGTAGATGCCGTCAACCTTGGTGGCTTTAATCAGAATCTCGGCGCCGATCTCGCACGCACGAAGAGCCGCGGCGGTGTCGGTCGTAAAGTACGGATTGCCCGAACCGGCGGCAAAAATAACGACGTTGCCCTTGGAAAGGTGGTTGATGGCGCGACGGCGAATATAGGGCTCGCAGATCTCGTTCATCTGGATAGCGCTCATCACGCGGCAGGGAACATCGTTATGCTCGAAGGCATCCTGCAGGGCGAGCGCGTTCATAACGGTTGCCAGCATGCCCATGTAGTCGGCCTGAGCACGCTCCATGCCACCGGCAGCGCCGGCCATGCCGCGGAAAATATTGCCGCCGCCGACAACGACGCCGACCTCATGGCCAACGGCGAGCAGCTCCTTGACCTGCTTGGCAAGATGGTCGGTAACCTTGGGGTCGATGCCATATTGGCCGTCGCCCATCAGCGCTTCGCCGGAAAGCTTAAGAAGCACGCGTTTATATCGGATGTCGGACAAAGCGATCCTCCTTTAGATTGAACTCTCAACATTCTATCAAAGGCTCTAAGAAGAGCCATGAAAAAGCAGGCTGTGAGTAAAACCCACAGCCTGCTCATTACCAGCTACAAGAGCTTATTTACTCGCCACGGACCAGACGGTCAAAGGCAACGACGGTAATGGTGTCGCCGAGCTCCTTGGAGACCTGCTCTGCGTACTTCTTGATGGTGAGGGAGCTGTCCTTGATGAACTCCTGCTCGGTGAGCACGGACTGCTTGTAGAACTTCTCCAGACGGCCGACAGCCATCTTCTCCTGAATGGCCTCGGGCTTGCCGGACTCGGCAGCCTGAGCCATGTAGATCTGCTTCTCGTGCTCGACGGTCTCGGCCGGAACCTGATCGCGGGTAGCGCAGATCGGGGCGACAGCGGCAACCTGAAGGGCAACGTCGTGAGCGAAGGTCTTGAAGGATTCAGCCTGAGCGGTCTCAGCCTTCTCGAAGGCAAACTCGACGAGGACGCCGATCTTACCACCCATGTGGATGTAAGAAGCGAGCGCGCCGTTCTCAGCCTTGCGGGCAGCGAAGCGGGAGATCTTCATGTTCTCGCCCATGATGTGAATCATCTCGGTGAGCTCGGAGGAAACGGTCTCCTCGCCCATCGGCTTCTCGAGCAGAGCGTCGACGTCAGCAGGCTCGGTGGTAGCGACAACCTCAGCGACCTTGGAAGCAAAGCCGGTGAACTTGGCGTTGGAGCCAACGAAGTCGGTCTCGCAGGAGAGCTCGAGCAGAGCGCCGGTCTTGCCATCCTCGGAGACGAACGCGGCGACAGCGCCCTCGTTGGTCTCACGGCCAGCCTTCTTGGCAGCCTTGGCAAGGCCGTTCTTACGCAGAACGTCGACAGCGGCGTCCATGTCGCCGTCAGCTTCGACGAGAGCCTTCTTGCACTCCATCATCGGGGAGTCGGTCATCTCGCGGAGCTGCTTGACCATAGCGGCGGTAATCTGGGCCATTGTGGTTCCTTTCAAAGAGATGAAAAAGAATTAACTAAGACTGATTTACTCGGCCTTGGGCTCAGCGGCCATCTCGGCCTCGGAGACCTGCTCCTTACCAGAGCCAGCGAGGCAGGCGTCAGCCATGAGCTCGCACATAAGGGTGACAGCGGAGATAGCGTCATCGTTGCAGGGGATGCCGTACTCGACCTCGTCGGGATCGGAGTTGGTGTCGATCAGGGCGACGACGGGGATGTTCAGGCGCTGAGCCTCCTTGATGGCGTTCTCCTCGCGCTTGGTGTCGATGACGAAGAGAGCCTGGGGCAGACCCTTCATGTCGCGGGCGCCACCGAGGTTGGTCTGGAGCTTGGTGAGCTCCTTGCCGAGAACAGCCTGCTCCTTCTTGGGCAGAACAGCCATGCGGCCGTCCTCGACCATGGCCTCGAGCTCCTCCATGCGGTTGATGCGGGAGCGGATGGTGACGAAGTTGGTCAGCATACCGCCGAGCCAACGCTGGTTGATGTAAGGCATGTTGGCGCGCTCAGCAGCGTTCTTGACGGCCTCCTGAGCCTG
>CATZKS010000146.1 GCA_958421035.1 uncultured Collinsella sp.
GGCCGTCACGAGGGTTCTGGCATGGGCTTTCCCACGGCAAACTTGCAGGTTCCCGACGGCATTCAGGTGCCAGCCGATGGCGTGTATGAGGGTCTGGTGCTGGTCGATGACACCGCGTGGCCCGCTGCTGTGAACGTCGGCCTGCCGCCAACGTATGCTGACGATGCGGCATCTGCGCATCTCGAGGCTAATTTAATTGGTTATACGGGCGACCTGTACGGCGCTTCCGTTTCGCTGGCGTTTACGCGCTGGCTGCGTCCCTCGCGTGTGTTCGATTCGCTGGATGAGTTGATCGCGACCGTCGAGGGTAACATTGACGATATCCGTCATCATTTGGGTGAGCAGGGGGTGAGCATCCGTGATTAGCGATGAGGAAAAAGACCAGGTTCGCGCTGCGTCCGATCTGGTTGCCATCGTGCAGGAAACGGTTGAGCTCAAGCCCCGCGGCCATGAGTTTTGGGGCTGCTGTCCCTTCCATGGCGAAAAGACCCCGTCGTTTCACATTATCCCTGCTACGCAGGTGTGGCACTGCTTTGGCTGTGGCGAGGGCGGCGACGTCTTCACCTACATCATGAAGCGCGAGAACCTGAGCTTCCCCGAGTCGATTCGCTACTTGGCCGACCGTGCCGGCATTGAGCTGCACGATACCGGCGCCTATCGCGAGCGCGGCACCAAGCGCGCTCGCATCTATGACCTGTGCGCCGAGACGGCACAGTTCTACCACATCATGCTCATGCGCGGTAAGGACAGCCGTCCGCGCGAGTATTTCGCCAGCCGCGGTATGGGCGGCGACGTCTGCCGCCGCTACTGCCTGGGCTTTGCGCCGGGTCGCAACGCGCTGGTGTCGCATCTGTCGCAGGCGGGCTTTACCCCGCAGGAGATGATCGACGCCAACGTGGCCGTGAGCCGTGGGCGTGGGCAGCTTGCCGACCGTTTTTACGATCGCGTGATGTTTCCCATTTTTGATGAGCAGGGTCATAACATCGCCTTTGGCGGGCGCATTATGGGCGACGGCCAGCCTAAATACCTCAACACCGCCGAGACGAGCGTGTTCCATAAAAAGCGAAACCTCTACGGCTTTAACTGGGCTAAGGAGTTTATCGTCGCGCAGGATACCGCCATCGTGGTGGAGGGATATACCGACTGCATCGCCTGCTGGGAGGCGGGGATTAAAAACGTCGTCGCCACGCTGGGCACGGCGCTGACGGAACATCACGTAAAGACGCTCACCCGTTTTGCCAAGCGCATCGTGTATATGTTCGACGGCGATGCCGCCGGTCAAAAGGCCGCACGCCGCGCGATTCAGTTTATCGAGCAGGATTCGATGGACCTGCGCTGCGTGGTGCTTCCCGACGGCAACGACCCCATGGAGTTCATCACCGCGCATGGTGGCGAGGCGCTGCAGGCGCGCATCGATGCCGCCGAGCCCCTCATGGACTTTGTGTACCGCTCACTGCAGGAGTCGAGCGACATCACCACGCCGGGCGGTCGTGCCAAGGCGCTCGAGGATGCGCTAACGCTTATCTATCCGCTGCGCGATAGCTACATGATCGATACGTACTTTATCCAGATTGCCGACCTGCTGGGGTTGGACTTGGACACGGTGCGTTCGAGCTCGGGCCGCGTGTTTCGCGATGTTGCCAAGCGCGAGGATGCCGAGCGTCGTCGCGAGCAGAATTACGAGCGCCAGCGGGCGCAGGCCGAGCGCGCGGGCAGCGCGGGCGGTCGGGCGTCTGGTTCGCAGGGGACGTCTCGCGGCGCCTGGGCGTCGGGGGCGACGCCTCCGGTGTCCACGCCGGTCGAGGAAGAACCGTACGACTATGTTCCGCTCGAGGCCTACGGGGCCGCGCCGGTCGAGGTCGTCGACGATATGCCGCCGATCGATGTGCCGGTTTGTATGGATGGTGCGGCGCCGGTTGCCGATGCAACGGGCGCGTCTGCGGCGCCGACGATGCCGATCGTGCTGACCGACCTGGAGCGAAAGTCTTTGGCGGGGGAGCGCGAGCTGCTGACGATGCTCACGAGCTACCCCGATCTGTTCCGCACGTATGCCGACCGCATCTGCTCGATCGAGTGGGTGGATCCGCGCCACGAGTCCATCGCGTGGGCCGTGCTCGCGACGCCGCCGGGCACCGATCCCACGGCGTGCATGGATGCGGCGCGCGCGGTGTGTCCCGAGGCAGCGTCGCTTGTCAGCGCCGGGCGCATTTCGTCGACGAGCAAGCACCCCACCGAGACGAACATCGTGTTTATGCTCGATACCCTCGAGCTCTACACCATCAAACGTCGTATGCGCGCCGCACAGGCCAAGCTACGTCAGGACCGGTCGCTCGACGACGAGGCGCGCCGTGTGCTGACGATGCAGGCGATGCAGGATTCTCAGCGCCAGCGCGAGCTCCAAAAGTCGATCGGCGGCGTGGCAGACCCGTTCCGTTTGATCGGTTTGGACACGACGGGCGCCGACCAAGCCTAGATGTTGTGGTCAACCAGCGTATTTACGCCTATATCCAGTCTGAATTTTGGGTATAGACGTCTATGTGTGTGCTAAAGTAATGAGTCCTGTGGACTATGAAGGGAGAATCTGTGCCAAAAAAGAGTGAGAGCACGGGTACTGGGCTGGAATCTTACGTTGCAAAGCTCATGGGCAACGGCTCAAACAGGACTTCGGTAACCGAGGACGAGATTCAGGTCGCCCTGAAGGATATCGATGTATCTGACGAGCAGCTCAACGCGGTGTATTCCGCGCTGCGCAACAGCGGCATCCAGATTATCTCCGCGAGCGGTAACGACGACGCCCCCATGGACGTCGACGATGACGATAACGATAGCGATACCGACGATTTCGATGACGACGAGCACGATTCCGGCTCGCTCGACGATCACGAGCTTAAGATGGCCCGTCAGGCCGACGCCGAGATGGGCTCTTCCAAGAGCAAGAAGAAACGCACCGTGCGCACGTCCCGTTCGCGTTCGCGCGTGCGTGGCATCGATGCCTCCACGGTGATGCTGACCGGCGACCCGGTCCGTATGTACCTTAAGGAGATCGGCAAGGTCGACCTGCTGACCGCCTCCGAAGAGGTCGATCTGGCCATGAAGATCGAGGCCGGTCTCGAGGCCACCGAGAAGCTCGAGGCCGCCGAGGCGGGCGAGATTGAGCTCACCCGCGCCGAGATGCGTCGCCTGACCCGAATCGAGAACGTGGGTCTCGAGGCCAAGCAGGCGCTCATCAGCGCCAACCTGCGTCTGGTCGTTTCCATCGCCAAGCGCTACGTCGGTCGCGGCATGTTGTTCCTGGACCTGATCCAGGAGGGCAACCTCGGTCTGATCCGCGCCGTCGAGAAGTTTGACTACCAGAAGGGCTTTAAGTTCTCTACGTACGCCACGTGGTGGATCCGTCAGGCCATTACGCGTGCCATCGCTGATCAGGCCCGTACCATCCGTATCCCCGTGCATATGGTCGAGACCATCAACAAGCTGGTCCGCGTGCAGCGCCAGCTCCTCCAGGACCTGGGTCGCGACCCGACCCCCGAGGAGATCGGTGCCGAGATGGACATGAGTGCCGACCGCGTCCGCGAGATCCAGAAGATCTCGCAGGAGCCCGTGTCGCTGGAGACCCCTATCGGCGAGGAAGAGGATTCCCAGCTGGGCGACTTCATCGAGGACTCCCAGGCTATCGTTCCGCCCGATGCCGCCAGCTTCTCCATGCTGCAGGAGCAGCTCACCCAGGTGCTCGACTCGCTTGCCGATCGTGAGCGCAAGGTTATCGAGCTGCGCTTTGGCCTTGTCGACGGACATCCCCGTACGCTCGAGGAAGTCGGCCGTGAGTTTGGCGTCACGCGCGAGCGTATCCGCCAGATCGAGTCCAAGACCCTGGCCAAGCTCCGCCACCCGAGCCGTTCGAGCAAGCTGAAGGACTATATCGAAAGCTAGTCAAGCAAGAAGCGCCCTCAAGCACATCCGCTTGAGGGCGCTTTCATGTAGTCGTTGGGGACGTTCTTGAATGACTAGTCGTTTAAGAACGTCCCCAATGATTAGGTGGTTGATTTCCGATCTCAGCCGAACACATTGAGCAAATAGGCCATTCCCGCAGT
>CATZKS010000147.1 GCA_958421035.1 uncultured Collinsella sp.
CACTTAATGTGCTTTCCGTCTTGCGCAGGACTGTAGAGCAGCAAACTTAACCCGCGCCCGCCCGGCGAGCAAGCGGACGACAAACACATCTGTCCAATAATTCGTCTGAAACATAATGAAAAACCGTTTGATGTGAGTTAATATAAACAACGTCGTGAATCTGACTCCTGCCACATGCATGACAGGGGTTAAACACAAAAAGGAGTCAATTATGGTTTCTGAGAAGGCTACCCTCGTTAATCCTCAGGATCTGCACATGCGTCCGGCTGGTCTGTTCGCCTCCACCATGGGCAAGTACGCCTGTGACGTGACGGTCGTCACCCCCGAGAAGGAGGTCAACGGCAAGTCCCCGATGGCCCTCATGGCTGCTGGTATCCCCTGCGGCACCGAGGTCGTGGTCAAGTGCGACGGCGCTGACGAGGCCGAGGCTCTGGCTGCTGCCATCGAGCTCATCAAGAGCGGTCTTGGCGAGTAGAACTCAAACGGGTCGCATGTTGAACAACTAAGTTCATATTTGGGGGCGCAGTGACCTGTTCTAAGGTAGCTGCGCTCTTTTGTCATGGATATGGCAAAACGCTTTATCACATGACACGGAGAGAGGAATGGGAATGTATCAGGGAGTCAACGCTTCCGAGGGCATCGGTATCGGCACCGTCATGGTCGCCGTCGATCCCGACTTGACGTTTGAGCCGCACGAGGTTGCTGATTCGGCAGCAGAGAAGGAGCGCTATCAGGCCGCTCTTTCGGTCTTCTGCGAGAAGACCCAGGCTCAGGCCGACCACATGAAGGAGACGGTGGGCGAGGCCGAGGCCGAGATCATGAGCGGACACATTGTCCTGGCTCAGGACCCGGGCATGACCGATGCCATCAACGCCGCCATTGACGGCGGTACCTGCGCCGAGCAGGCGCTCATGGACGCCTCGACCATGTTCGAGAACATGTTCCTGTCCATGGACGACGAGATGTTCCGTCTGCGCGCGGCCGACATCGCCGACATCCGCACCGGTATTCTGGCCGAGCTGCTGGGCAAGGAGGTCGTTGACCTCTCCGTCCTGCCCGAGAACACCGTCGTTGTCGTGCACGACCTCACGCCGTCCATGACCGCCACGATCGATAAGGCCCACGTTGCCGGTATCGTCACCGAGACCGGTGGCCGCACGTCGCACTCCGCGATCATCGCGCGCGCCCTCGAGATCCCGGCTGTCCTTTCGGTTTCCAACAGCTGCACCGCGCTGCGCAACGGTATGACCGTTGTCGTCGACGGTGGCAAGGGTATCGTTGAGGCCGATCCCGACGAGGAGACGCTCGCCGCCTACACCGCCAAGGCCGAGGCCTTCGCTGCCGAGAAGGCAGCCCTCGAGGCCTTCCGTGGCAAGCCGTCCGTGACTGCCGATGGCATCAAGAAGATCATCGCCTGCAACATCGGTAACCCCGATGACGTGCCCAACGCGCTCGATCACGACGCCGAGGCCATCGGTCTGTTCCGCTCCGAGTTCCTGTTCATGGACTCTGCTGAGCTTCCTTCCGAGGAGGAGCAGTTCAACGCCTACCGTAAGGTCGCCAGCGCGCTCAAGGGTGCTCCGGTCATCATCCGCACGCTCGATGTCGGTGGCGACAAGGAGATTCCGTATCTGCACATGGTCAAGGAAGATAACCCCTTCATGGGCTTCCGCGCCGTGCGTTACTGCCTGGCCAATCCCGACCAGTACAAGGTCCAGCTCCGCGCTCTGCTGCGCGCTAGCGCCTTCGGTGACGTCAAGATCATGATCCCGCTCGTCACCTGCGTCGAGGAGGTCTTGGCTGTCAAGGAGCTCGTCGAGCAGTGCAAGGCCGAGCTGACTGAAGAGGGTCGCAAGTTCAACGAGAACATCGAGGTTGGCATCATGGTCGAGACGCCCGCCGCTTCGCTGCTCGCTGACCGCCTGGCCGAGGTCGCTGACTTCTTCTCCATCGGCACCACCGACCTGATCGGCTACACCATGTGCGCCGACCGTGGTAACGACACCATCTCCAACCTGTACCAGGTGTACTATCCCGCCGTGCTCCGCTCGCTCAAGAACATCATCGAGAGCGGCGTGAAGGCCGGTATCATGGTCGGTATGTGCGGCGAGGCCGCTGCCGATCCGCTGCTCGAGCCGCTGCTGATCAGCTGGGGCCTGGAGGAGTTCTCGATGAGCGCTCCGTCGATCCTGCGCGCCCGCAAGACCATCAGCCAGTGGACCAAGGCCGAGTGCGACGAGCTCGCCGAGAAGGCACTCGCCTGCAACACTGCCGCCGAGGTCAAGGCACTGCTCGAGTCCGCAGCTCGCTAATTTGGTATCAGAGGTAACCGCGTGGTTGGAATGGGCCGGCCACGCGGCCCTCACATATACAGGGGGTACTGTAAATGTTCTACACGCTAACCGCTAACCCGGCTGTCGACATGACGGTTTCGAGCTCTCCGCTCGAGCCCGACGAGAACGT
Organism: uncultured Collinsella sp.; assembly: GCA_958421035.1. Lineage (GTDB taxonomy): Bacteria > Actinomycetota > Coriobacteriia > Coriobacteriales > Coriobacteriaceae > Collinsella. Next base: position 2,464 of record CATZKS010000147.1, read on the forward strand.
CCGCACCGGCTCGGCCAGCTACACGGCTAACGGCAAGGGCCTCGACGTGTCCTTCGCCTTTAAGAAGATGGGCGTCGACACCGTCGCGCTCGGCTTCTTCGCCGGCTTCACGGGCAAGTTCATCGTCGAGGAGGTCATGAACCTGGGTTGCCTGTGCCGCCCGGTCTGGACCGACGGCATCACGCGCATCAATACCTACGTCAACGATGGCCAGCACGAGTACGGCATCCTTAACCCCGGCGCTCCTATTACGCCGCAGCACCAGGAGGAGCTCTACAACATCCTGGACACCGCGGGCGATCTTGAGTGCCTGATCGTCTCCGGCTCCGTGCCTCCCAAAGCTACGCCCGACTTCCTGGCTCAGGTCATGGAGCACGCTCAGGCTCGTGGCGCCGACGTCGTCCTGGACCTGTCCTCCGACAAGCTCAAGGAGCTCGCTCACAAGAAGCCGCTGCTCATCAAGCCGAACCATCACGAGATGAAGGCCATCTTCGGCGTGCCGGTCGACACCGACGACGAGGTTCGCGTTGCCATGAAGATGGCTCACGACGCTGGCGTTCAGAACGTGCTGCTCACCCGTGGTAGCCGCGGTGACGCTTACTTCTCCAACGGTGAGGACATCTGGTACGCCAAGCGTGAGTTCAACATCAAGCTGGTTTCTTCCGTCTGCGCCGGCGACTGCACCCTCGCTGCGTTCCTTCACAAGTGGTACAGGGATCGCGACAACGTCGAGGAGGCCATGAAGCTCGCTATGGCCACCGGCGCCAACGTTGCCGAGTCTGTCGGTATTGGCGACTTTGGTCACGTTGACGAGTACAGCAAGCGCGTTGCTGTCCGCAAGCTCGATCGTCAGTAATCGAAACGCGACATATTCGTGCGCATGTGGCGCCCCGGTTTCGGCTGGGGCGCCTTTTTGTTCCGCCACGGGGGAGGGGTGTTCCGCCGTACTTCATCGCTTCCACACCGTTCACCGAGTTGTCCTAGCCTTTTACCGATGCGTGGAATATACTTTCATTAACACGTTGCTTCGTGAAAGGAACATTCATGATTTACACGCTCACTGCAAATCCCGCCATTGACTACAACATCGCCTGCGACGGTCTTGCTGCCAACACCGTCACGCGTACCCGCAACGCCGTCTACACGCCCAACGGCAAGGGCCTCAACGTCTCGTTTACGCTTGACCACTACGGCGTCGACACCACGATCCTGGGCTTTTTCGCCGGTTTCTCGGGCGAGTTTATCGTTAAGGGCGCCGAGGCCCTGGGCGTGCCCGTCAAGCCCGTGTGGACCGACGGCATTACGCGCGTCAATGTGTTCCTCAACGCCGGCCCCGACACCGAGTACAACATGGTCAACGCCGGTGCCGCCATCAACGAGGCCAACGAGCAGGAGATGTTTGAGCTCATCGATTCGCTCGATGACATGACCTGCCTGGTCATCAGCGGCTCGCTGCCTCCCAACACTTCCGAGGGCTTCTTGGCCGAGGTCCTGCGCCGCGTCAAGGCCAAGGGGGCCGAGTTCGTCCTCGACATCTCGAGCCATCAGCTGGCAGACCTCATTGCCATGGAGCC
>CATZKS010000148.1 GCA_958421035.1 uncultured Collinsella sp.
GAGGTTGCTGATCGATAGCAGCATGTAACCCTTGCCATAGCGACGCCGCCTGGGAAACCGGGCGGCGTTTTGTTTCAAGATTGAGAAATGCAATCTCACGCGAGAAAAATTGCGAACGGTCCGCGGCGCGAGTATTACAATGAAGACCCGTAAGATGTGGATAAACAACTTCTACGGGAAGCGCAGGTAACTCAATATGACCAAGCATGTGTTCGTAACCGGTGGCGTGGTTTCGTCTCTGGGCAAGGGTATCACCGCGGCCTCGCTGGGCCGTCTGCTCAAGTCGCGTGGCTACAAAGTAACGATGCAGAAGGCCGATCCGTATCTGAACGTCGACCCCGGTACCATGAGCCCCTTCCAGCATGGTGAGGTCTTCGTTACCGAGGATGGTTACGAGTCCGACCTGGACTTGGGTCATTACGAGCGCTTTATTGATGAGAACCTGACCCGCGATTCCAACTTTACGACCGGCGCCATCTATAAGAGCTTGATCGCCCGCGAGCGTCGCGGCGACTTTTTGGGCGGTACCGTGCAGGTGATTCCTCACGTCACCAATGCCATTAAGGACAAGTTCCGCCGCATCGAGGAGCAGACCGGCTCCGATGTAGTCATCACCGAGCTGGGCGGCACGATCGGCGACATCGAGTCCCAACCGTTTGTCGAGGCCATCCGTCAGTACCGCAAGGAGGCCGGCCCCGAGAACGTCTGCTACATCCACGTGTCGCTCGTTCCCTATATCGCCGCCGCCCACGAGGTCAAGACCAAGCCCACGCAGCATTCCGTCAAGGAGCTCCGCAGCTTTGGCATCCAGCCCGATATCATCGTGCTGCGCTCCGACCACCATATCGATGACGCTATCCGCGGAAAGATCGCAAGCTTCTGCGACGTCGACACCGATTGCGTCTTTACCAACGAGGACTGCGCGAGCATTTACGATGTTCCGCAGCTGCTTGCCGAGCAGGACTTTGACCTGCGCATTTGCGAGCGCCTGGGTCTGGACCCGCGTGAGCGCGACATGAGCGAGTGGAACGAGTTCCTGCGCAAACAGAATCACGCCAACCATCACGCCGACAAGGTGAAGATTGCCGTCGTGGGTAAGTACACGCAGCTGCCCGATGCGTACCTGTCGGTTATCGAGGCCCTGCACCATGCGGGCGTCTTCTACGATCGCCATGTGGACGTCCAGCTGGTCGACGGCGAGAGCCTCGACGAGCAGAATGTCTCCGAGGTTCTGGGCGACGCCTCGGGCATCCTGGTCCCCGGCGGCTTTGGCAAGCGCGCCCTGGAGGGCAAGATCCTCGCGGCCGAGTTTGCCCGTGAGCACAAGATTCCGTATCTGGGCATTTGCCTGGGTATGCAGGTGGCCGTGTGCGAGTTCGCCCGCAACGTCGTCGGCCTTGCCGGCGCCAGCTCCTCCGAGTTCGATCCGGACGGCCCGTTTAGCGTCATCGATCTGATGAGCTCGCAGGAGGACGTGACCGAGAAGGGCGGCACCATGCGCCTGGGCGCCTATCCGTGCAAGCTCGCCGCCGATACCCTTGCTCGCGAGGCATATGGCGAGGAGCTCGTCTACGAGCGTCACCGTCATCGCTTTGAGTTCAACAACGCCTTCCGTGACCAGCTCGAGGACGCCGGCTTGGTTATCTCGGGTCTGTCGCCCGACGAGCGCCTGGTCGAGATGGTCGAGCTGCCGCGCGACGTGCATCCGTGGTATGTGGCAACCCAGGCTCATCCCGAGTTCAAGAGCCGCCCGACCAACCCGCAGCCGCTGTTCCGCGAGTTCGTGCGCGCTTCGATCGGCCAGCACGAGGGTGTCGACCGTCTGCAGGTGACGCCCATGAACCTCGCTACGGACTAAGGGTGCCGGCGAATAAGGAACATACCGAAGCTACTCCCTCGTCGCTCGCCGTGGCGGCGGGGGAGTATCTCGATTACCTCGCGGTCGAGCGGGGTTTGGCGCGCAACACGATTGCGGCCTATCGTCGTGACCTGACGACGTACTGCGCCTATTTGGAGCGGGCGGGTATTGTGTCTTTTGAAGAGGTGACCCGTCAGGTCGTGGAGGGCTTTGTCGCCGACCGTCGCGATGGGGGCTATTCCGATGCCTCGGTGGAGCGTGCGCTTGCGGCCGTGAAGGGCCTACATGCCTTTTTGGTGCGCGATGGGGCTGTGGCCCAAAATCCAACGGCGGCGTTGCGCCTGCCTAAAAAGGCTGAGCGTTTGCCGGAGTATCTATCGGTGGAGGATGTCTCGGCGCTGCTCGATCAAGACTTCCCCGAGGGCGAGATGGGCTTGCGCGACCATGCCATCTTGGAAGTGCTCTACGGATGCGGTTTGCGTGTGAGCGAGTTGGTGGGGCTCGATGTGGGCGATATCCATATCGACGATGGCTTTGTGCTCGTTCGTGGTAAGGGCTCGAAGGAACGCCTGTCCCCGCTGGTAGGAAGCGCGGCGCGAGCTCTGACGCTTTATGTAACTGAGGGGCGTTCTCGCTTGGCGGCCCATGCCCGCGGAACCGAGACCTCGGCGGTCTTTTTAAATAAGAACGGCCGCCGTCTGTCGCGCCAGGGCATCCATGCCATCTGTGAGCGCTACGGGCGCCAGGTGGGACTGGTGGGGCTCCATCCCCATACCTTGCGCCACTCCTTTGCCACCCACATGCTCGCGGGCGGTGCCGACCTGCGTGTGCTGCAGGAGATTTTGGGCCATGCCGATATTTCGACCACGCAGGTCTACACGCATGTCGACCGAACGCAACTGACCGAGGTCTATCTGGCGGCGCATCCGCTAGCACATCGCTAGCACCTCGCTGACCTGCATATTTATAAATATTAAATGGGACGGGCCCCAGATTGCCGAGACGCACTTTTGCGCGCATGGGCAATCTGGGGCCCGTCCCATTTTTCGCCAGACACCGACGCGGTGGTGGGCCGTGTGTACCGTGGGCGGGGGAGTTTGGGGGCGATGTGAACGGCGTGCAAAGGGACGTAAAAATCGCCTCAAGGTCAACTTGAAGGTTGAGGTTCGCGGGCGTGGTTCTACAGGTGGCATCCCGCCGTTGCTGTAAACACAACATATTGTGTTTTCGAACATATGCTTGGGGGTGTTTTGCAATATATGGTGAGTGGAGTAGTGGGGCGGGGTGGGGGAAGGGGTGGGGAAAGGTGTTGAAAAATGGGGCGGTTCCCCATATTATTAATGACGTCGACAAGCGGGGTGGTTCCCCGCGTACGTGCCATCTGAGTAACCGAGGGGAGGGCGCACATGGGAATGACTGGTGCATACGAGCGCAATCTCGATGCAAAAGGTCGTCTGTCCCTGCCTGCACCCCTTCGCGAGGAGCTTGGAGAGCACGTTCGCGTGTTCAAAGCCCTGGATGTCGATGCTCTGTACGTGTTCTCTGCCGAGGCCTTCGATAAGTGGGTCGAAGGACTCTTCGCGGGTCGTGAGGGCCACGAGGGTTTTAACCCGCGTGACATTAATGACCAGAAGCTCATGAGGGCGATCAACAAGCGCACCACGTCGATGGATGTGGACAGTGCCGGTCGTATCGGTCTTTCCGAGTCTCTCCGCAAGCAGGCGAACCTCGACCGCGAGGTCACGGTTGTGGGCAACTACGACCACCTTGAGGTTTGGGATCGCGCCGCGGCCGATGAGGACGATGACGATGAGGCCCTGCTGGACCTCTTCTTCTCGTAAGGGCAAGGCACGGGTAACGGATGGAGCGTGGGATCTTGACACAAGAATATCGGCATGAACCTGTCATGCTCGGCGAAGTGCTTGAGTCGCTGCGGCTAAAGAGCGGCTCCGTTGTCTGCGATTGCACCCTTGGCGGTGCCGGCCATTCGGTAAAGATGGCCGCGCAGGTGGGGGAGACGGGCCTTTTGCTCGGCGTCGATCAGGACGACATGGCCCT
>CATZKS010000149.1 GCA_958421035.1 uncultured Collinsella sp.
ACAGCGTGCGCATTTGCTAAATCTGCCGACTCGATGCGCTTTGCGTCACAGTTTTTGAGTGAGGCAATGCGCATCGAGGTCCTTGTGAGCGATCTGATGAGCGACTGTGCGCTTGTTTCTGTGTTTGGTTCGGCTGGTGAATCGGTCTCGAGCAGTAAACGATCGAGTGGAATCTGTCGTGCGTATTCGCGTCCTCGTTTAGATGCGAGCATGCGTTCGTTGACGGAAAAATAACAGCCCGCATTACGCGCGCGGACGAGTTCGTCCGAAGTACCGCTAAACCAGTGGAAGATGATAACGGGGGAGTCGGGGTTTGGGATGAGTAGTCCATGCGATTCGAGGACGTCCAGTACGGCTCCTGCCGAACGAACGGCGTGAATTGATATCACGCGCCCGGTAAGAGGATGCTGCACGAGCGCATCGCAGAGCCGGTTAAGTGCCTGTATTTGTAGCGGCTCACTTCCAGCAAAGCGCGCGGAAAAGTCGAGTCCGACTTCGCCGATGTAGCGTTCTTGGGTAGCAACTTCGCAAAGCAGATTGACTTCGACAAAACCGCAGTGGCCATCGGCGAGCCACCAGGGGTGAAGCCCAACGCCGGCGATGATGCCTGGTTGGCGACAGGCGCGCTCGTTTGCGGCCGAAAAGTCGCGCGGATTGACGCCGCAGTCAAATAGACCCAAGCCCAGCGCCGTCGCCTCATCGGCAACGGCGTCCGGGTGAGCCATTAAATCAAGATGGCAGTGTGCATCAAATAACCGGGGCTCCATCTCGGTGCGCTCCGCTAGTCCAGACGTTGGCCATCGGAGCGTACGCGCTCAGTGCCGCGGCCGCTGATCTGGCGGATAACCTCGCCGGCAATCATCTGGCCCATGATGGGCGGCATAAAGCTGGCGGTTCCCAGCTCGGTGCGCTCGTGGATGTTGGAAGGGTCGCGGGGCTGTGTCTTAACCGATTCCTCGCAGCTAAACAGTACATGCAGGCTCTTGATTCCGCGCTTCTTGCATTCTTTGCGCATGATGCGGCTCATGGGGTCACGTACCGTATCGAAAATGTCGGCAAAGCGGAGGCACTCGGGATGGAGCTTGTTGGCCCCGCCCATGGAGCTAACCAAACGAATGTCGTGGTCCTGAGCATATTTGGCAATGGTGAGCTTGGCCGAGATGGTGTCGATGGCGTCGACGACGTAGTCGAGCTTGCCGTCCGTCTGCTCCAAAACGCTCGCGAAGAAATCATTGATGTTGTCGCTCAGCAGGTATTCGGTGCGCTTGATGACGGTAGCGGTAGGGTTGATGTCGTGAATCATAGCCTCCATGACGTCGACTTTGCGCTTGCCGGCGGTGCTGTGAAAGGCGATGGCCTGGCGATTGATATTGCTGGGTGCGATGATGTCCTTATCCAGAATGACGAAATGACCGATGCTGCCGCGGGCGAGTGCCTCGCAGCAGTTGGAGCCCACGCCTCCGCAGCCGAGCACTAGTACCGTAGCATCGGCGAGCTTATCGAGTGCCTCGCGGCCCATGATAATCTCGAGCTTGGTATCGCGTGTCTCGATGGGAGTTGCGGCTGTGGTTTCGGTCATAGATATCCTCCGATGGGGAAGCGAATCGTGTTTTAGCTATCGTCATTATAGGTAATCGCCCATAGGTTGCGATGGCGTTTGCTTTGATGTGGTTTGAAGCATTGCGATTAGATAGTTAGACAAACATCTAAATATCGAGTATAGTGTGCACGTCATGAGAGATGATGAGAGGAGGTCTTATGCCGGGAGAGGGTTTTAAGGCGCTTGCCGATCCAACGCGACGGCGCATTTTGGAGTTGCTGCGCGAGGGCAATTGCACGGCGGGGGAGCTTGCCGAGCATTTCGATATCAGTAAGCCGTCGCTGAGCCATCACTTGGCGACGCTCAAAAACGCCGGGTTGGTGACCGACGAGCGCCATGGCCAAAACATCGTATACAGCTTAAACACCACCGTCATGCAGGATTTAATTGGCTGGTTTATGGGCTTTACAAACACTGAAGGTGATAAGGATGAATAACGAAAACAAGGGCATTCACCCCACGGGGGTATCGTCGCGCGTGTGGATTGCGCTGGTCGCTCTGTGCGTCGCCAATGTCGTAGCGCACCTCATGGTGATGCCGAGCTTGCCTGCGCAGATTCCCACGCACTGGGGCGCGAACGGCGCCGTCGACGGTTGGGGTCCTAGCTGGATGGCCTCCGCGCTCGGCGTGCTGCCTCTGGCGCTTCTCGCAATGTTCCGCATGGTGCCGCGCATCGACCCCAAAGGTGAGGCATATCGAACCTCGGGCAAGTTCTACCAGGGCTTCGTAATCGCCTTCACCTTGTTCATGTGCGCCATAAGCTGGCTGGGAGAGCTTACGGTCTGGGGCGTGGTGCCGTCGGTCGGTTCGGTTAACGTGCTGATTTCCGGTGTTGTCGGTTTGCTATTCATCGGCGTAGGCAACTACTTGCCGCGTGTGAAGCAGAACTATACGCTCGGTATCAAGACACCTTGGGCGCTTGCCGATCCCGAGAACTGGCGCCGTACTCAGCGTTTTGGCGGCGCCTGCTTTATGGTGCTGGGTATTGGCCTGATTGTGATGGGCGTGGCGGGCAGCGTGCTTTCGAGTGAAGTCGTCGCCGCGGTGATTGCGGTTCTGGCGTTTGGTTCGGTTGGAGCCGTCTACGTCTACTCGTATCTGTTGTGGCGCAAATCGCAGCGAGCCGCTCGTTAAGGTTGCGGAAAACTAGCGTACGCAGTTCATAGTATGTTCCGGGGGACTTTTCCCAGGTAGTATTAGGGGGTGTGGGCAACCATGCCCCTTTTTCGTTAAGTTTCAGAGCTGGTTTTCTCATTTCGCTTCCACTAAAGCGAATCAAGAATAGGGAAACAGCAGGTAGAAAGGATAAAACAGGCAAATGGCAGAGTTTATCTACCAGATGTATCAGGCTCGCAAGGCCCATGGCGACAAGGTAATCCTTGACGACGTGACCCTGAGCTTCTACCCCGGTGCCAAGATCGGCGTCGTGGGCCCCAACGGTATGGGCAAGTCGACCCTGCTCAAGATCATGGCCGGCATCGAGGAGGTCTCCAACGGCGATGCCAGGCTCACTCCCGGCTACACTGTGGGCATCCTGCAGCAGGAGCCGCCGCTCGACGACGACAAGACCGTCATCGAGAACGTGCGCATGGCGTTTGGCGATATGATCGCCAAGGTCGATCGCTTCAATAAGATCGGCGAGGAGATGTGCGACCCGGATTGCGACATGGACGCCCTCATGGCCGAGATGGGCAAGCTTCAGGACGAGATCGACGCCGCCGACGGCTGGGATATCGATTCCAAGCTCGGCCAGGCCATGGACGCCCTGCAGCTGCCCGATTCCGACATGCCGGTCAACGTACTTTCCGGCGGCGAGCGCCGTCGCGTGGCCCTGTGCAAGCTGCTGCTCGAGGCTCCCGACCTGCTGCTGCTCGACGAGCCCACGAACCACCTGGACGCCGAATCGATCCTGTGGCTCGAGCACTTCCTGCACAACTACCAGGGCGCGGTGCTTGCCGTCACGCACGATCGCTACTTCCTGGATAACGTTGCCGAGTGGATCTGCGAGGTCGACCGCGGTCACCTTTATCCCTACAAGGGCAACTACTCCACGTACCTGGAGACCAAGGCCGCGCGTATCGAGGCGCAGGGCAACCGCGACGCCAAGCTCGCCAAGCGCATGGAGGCCGAGCTCGAGTGGGTACGCAGCTCGCCCAAGGCTCGCCAGGCCAAGAACAAGGCCCGTCTGGCTCGTTACGAGGAGATGGAGGCCGAGGCCCGCGCAAGCCAGAAGCTCGACTGGACGGACATCCGCATTCCCGTGGGGCCGCGCTTGGGCGCGAAGGTGCTCGAGGTCGAGCACCTGCACAAGGAGT
>CATZKS010000150.1 GCA_958421035.1 uncultured Collinsella sp.
GAACCCCCGCTGCGCACTACGTGCGGCGGGGGTTCTTTCATCCTGCGGAGTGCGCCGGAAAGGAAGGTCGCCCTTTTGTTTTGCTTCGCGCCATGTGGGGGCGGTGGCGACGTGCATTTTTGCGAGTATTCTGCAATCGAAGGCCCCTGCATACCGGCCTCGGGCAAAAAATTGGGATTTCTCGATGTTTTCTACGGATGATGGGCGGGGTTATGGGCTGACAGCGTTTGATTTGCAGGGATATTCGCGGTCTTTGGCATTTATCGTGGCGCCCGAAGCTCTTGGTTATGTTGAATACTCCTAAAAATGCACGGCGCTTAGAGGGGGACCTTCGCGAAAAAGGAAACCGCCCCGTCGAAGTATGCATTCGACGGGGCGGTTTATGCATTTGGCCGATTAAGGATGCGCTGCCAAACTACTAGAACTTGACGGTCGGGGCCTGGCGGGCTGCTTCGGCGGCCTCGAAGCCCTGGCGCTCCTTAAACTGGAAGATGCCGGCAAAGATGACAGCCGGGAACGTTTGAATGGCGTTGTTGTAGCTGAGCACGCAGTCGTTGTAGCTCTGGCGTGCATAGCTAATCTTGTTCTCGGTATCCTCGAGCGATGCCTGCAGCTGCGTAAAGTTGGTGTTTGCCTTAAGATCGGGATAGGCCTCGGCCACAGCGAAGAGCTGGCGCAGTGCGCCGGTCAGCACGTTGTCGGCTTCCATCTTGGCCTCGGGCGTGGTGGCCTTGACGGCGGTGTTACGCGCGCTGATCACGGCGGAGAGCGTCTCCTGCTCGTGCTTGGCGTAGCCCTTGACGGTCTCGACCAGGTTGGGGATCAGGTCGTTACGGCGCTGCAGCTGCGTATCGATGTTCTGCCAGGCGTTATCGATGCGGTTACGCTTGGTGACCATGTTGTTGTAGATGCCGGCGATGGCGCAGACAATCACAATGACAACAACGATGCCGATGATGACGGTAATCATGATGTCTCCGTTTCGAATGGCCGCGGCGGCATGCGCCAGCTGCCGTTGGTATAACGCTACTAGTATACCCGCAACGTTTTGCCGTGCCGAACTTTCCGGTAAGCGTTGTGTTTTCGGCGGGGTTGGCACCGGGGCAAAGCGCGCGAGGTACAGGTGTAAGATATGCGACAGATTGACGAGTGTTGTCTTTGCCCTGAGGATGGCGATACCAGTGGACCTTCGCATTAAGAAAACCTACCGCGCCCTGTTCGACGCCTTCACCGAGCTTCTCGAGGAGCATCGTTTTGAGGACCTGACGGTTGCCATGCTGTGCGATCGCGCCATGATTCGCCGCACGACGTTCTACAAGCACTTTCGCGACAAGAACGATTACTTTGCCTTTTATATCGATGAGCTCATGTCGGGCTTGCCGCAAAAACAGACCGATGAGGCCGGCGCGGTGTCTGCCGAGGACGTGCGCGCGCTTCGACACGCGATTTTGGACGATGCCATGGATTTGATTCTGGCGCACGAGCGGCTCATGGATAACATTTTGGCAAGCAGCATGTCGGGCATGTTGACCAACGTTATTTGCGACCGCATTGCCCGCTCCATCCGCGAGCGTGTGATGAACGTGCTTGCCGAGGATGCCCTGGCCCCCGTGTCACTCGAGACGACGTCTGAGTTTGTCGCCGGCGGTATTATTCGACTTTTCACGATATGGTGGGAATCGGGCCACGATCTTGAGCGTCGACCTGAGATAGCCGACGTGGTCGATGCACTGTTTGAGCGGACCATGACACCGGTGAATCACTAAAGTGGCGGAGAGAGGGGGATTCGAACCCCCGGAACGCTCTCGCGCTCAACGGTTTTCAAGACCGCCGCATTCAACCGCTCTGCCATCTCTCCGTGAGTCGTAATGATAGCATCGTTTTGAATTTGCAACAGGGAAGGCGAACGATGACGATCACCGAAATCGACGAGAAGTTCATGCGCGAGGCGCTGGCGGAGGCGCGAGCCGCCGCGGCGGTGGGCGAGGTGCCCATCGGAGCCGTAGTGGTGCGCGACGGCGAGATCGTCGCGAGGGCGCACAATCGGCGCGAGCTCGATCAGGATCCTTCGGCTCATGCAGAGTTCGCGGCCCTGTGCGCTGCCGCTCGGTCGCTCGGTCGTTGGCGCCTTTCCGATTGCATGGTCTACGTGACGCTCGAGCCATGCTGCATGTGTGCGGGGCTTATGGTCAACGCGCGCGTGGGGCGCTGCGTGTATGGCGCGAGCGACGCCAAGGCGGGCGCGTTGGGATCCCTATACGATTTGAATGCCGACTCGCGCCTGAATCATCGGTTTAACGTGACGGCTGGGGTCCTGGCGGATGAATGCCGCGAGCTGCTGAGTAGCTATTTTGGCGGTCTGCGCGGAGCGGGCGGCGCTGATTGCGGTTGTGGGGCCGATCTTGAGGCGCATGCCGCTCATGCCGAGGCGCTTGCAGGTGCCGGTGAGAATGTTGGCACGGCGGTTGACTTTGGTCCTGCGTGCCGTCGGCCTCGCCGTGTGCTGCTGGCGATTGATTCCTTTAAGGGCAGCGTGTCGAGTGCGCAGGCGGAGGCGGCGGTTGCCGAAGGCGTGCGTCGCGTTTGGCCCGATGCCGAGGTGCGTGCATTGCCGCTGGCAGATGGTGGCGAGGGAACGCTCGATGCCATCGCCGCATGCGGTGGCGAGCTCTCAACCTGCGATGTCGCAGGCCCCTTGGGCGACCGCGTGTCTGCCCGGATGCTGGTGGACGGCGAGCACGAGTCGGCTGTAATTGAGATGGCCGAGGCGGCGGGTATTGGGTATTCGAGCTGTACGGAGCCGGCGGCGTTGGCGGCCACAACCTATGGCGTGGGCGAGCTCATGCTTCGAGCGGTTCGCATGGGCGCAAAGACACTCTATATTGGTCTGGGCGGCAGCGCCACCAACGACGGTGGCGCCGGCATGCTGCAGGCGCTGGGCGCGCGTGTGGTCGATGATCAGGGCTGCGATGTCGCCCCCGGTCTTGCGGGCCTTGAACACGTGGCGAGCGTTGATTTGGCGCCAGCGCTTCGGGCGCTGAACGGCGCGCGTGTCGTGGTGCTTTCTGATGTCGAGAACCCACTCGTGGGGCGCCGCGGTGCGCTGGCAGTGTTCGGTGGACAGAAGGGTCTGCCGGCGGATGATGCCGAGGCGCTGGGCAAGTACGACAGCTGGATGGTCGGCTACGGCCGCCTGCTCGATGCGGCAATTACCGGGGTGCGGGCTCAGGGATTGTTGCGCCTGCCCGAGGGTGCACGGACATTTGGCTCGGTGCTCGGTGTGCCCGGTGCCGGTGCTGCCGGCGGCCTGGGTGCCGCGCTGCTGGCGCTCGGTGCCGAGTTGCGTTCGGGCGTGGAGACGGTGCTCGATCTGATTGGGTTTGACGAGCGCGTACGCGATGTCGACCTGGTCATTACGGGCGAGGGCAATATGGACGAGCAATCCGCCGCCGGTAAGGCGCCGGTGGGCATGGCCCGTCGCGCGAAGCGATATGGCAAGCCGGTGGTCGCCGTCGTGGGCGGGCGCGCCGTCAACCTGGATGCGGTGTATGAGCAGGGTATTGACTTGGTTTTGCCGATTTGCCGCAAGCCCATGCCTCTCGACCAGGCGCTCGGTGCGCAAGAAGCCACAACCAACCTCATCTGCGCTGGCGAGGCAGCTGCCCAAGCCTACGACCTCGCCCGCCTCTAAGGCCTATCTCCCTATAAGTTGCGGTGAAATACGGAGTGTTTTTGCCTTTAAGGTGCCAATTCAGTCCGTATTCCACCGCAACTTCGAGAATGTCCATTCGAGGTTGTTAGCGCCGGAATAATTTAGCCAAATATAGTCGGCCGAGATTGACCAATCCC
>CATZKS010000151.1 GCA_958421035.1 uncultured Collinsella sp.
AAGCACGCCGGCGCTCCCTACATCGTCACGCAGAACTCGCCCGCAAGCGTCATCTGCGCCGGTGACGGCAAGCACAACCATCCCACGCAGGCCCTGCTCGACCTGTACACCATCTGGGAGCACAAGGGTGACTTCCACGGTCTGAAGGTCGCCGTCGTCGGCGATATCGCCCACTCCCGCGTCTGCGGCTCGCTGATCCCCGCCCTTAAGATCATGGGCTGCGAGACCTACGCCGTCGCCCCCGGCACGCTGCTGCCGCCGGCGCCCGAGGTTCTGGGCTGCGACCACGTGACGAGCGACCTCGATTCCGTCCTGCCCGAGCTGGACGTCGTCTACATGCTGCGCGTGCAACAGGAGCGCCTCGAGGGTGCCCCGTTCCCGACCATTCGCGAGTACCACAAGCTCTTCGGCCTGACCAAGGACCGCGAGAAGCTCATGAAGCCCGACGCGATCATCTGCCACCCGGGCCCCATCAACCGCGGCGTCGAGTTCGATTCCTATATGGCCGACCACCCGCAACGCTCCGTCATCCTGGAGCAGGTCTACGCCGGTATCTGCGTGCGTATGGCTATCCTGTATCTGCTGCTTGGAGGTGCCGATAATGGCCTTGCTTCTTAAGAATGCCCACGTCGTCGACCCGTCCGTCGAGCTTGACGGTGTCGTTGACGTCCTGATTGACGGCGACAAGATCGCCGAGGTCGGCGAGAATCTCGCCGTCGAGGGAGCCGAGGTCCGCGACCTTTCCGGCAAGTACCTCGTCCCCGGCCTGGTGGATATGCACGTTCACCTTCGCGAGCCCGGCTACGAGGTCAAAGAGGACATCGAGAGCGGCACCCGCGCAGCTGCCAAGGGCGGCTTTACCGGCGTGTGCGCCATGCCCAACACCGATCCCGTCACCGATAACGGCACTGTCGTGGAGTTCGTCAAGTCCCGCGCTGCCGAGGTCGGTCGCTGCCGCGTCTATCCGTCGGGCGCCATGACCCGCGGTCTTAAGGGCGAGGCCATGTCCGAGATGGGCGATATGGTCGCCCACGGCGCCGTCGCCTTCACCGACGACGGCCGCGGCGTGCAGGGCGCAGGCATGCTCCGTCGCTGCATGGACTACGGCAAGATGTTCGGCAAGGTCTTTATGAGCCACTGCCAGGACGAGGACCTGGTCGGTCACGGCCAGATCAACGAGGGCAAGGTCTCGACCCGTCTGGCCCTCGAGGGCTGGCCGGCTGCCGGCGAGGAGCTCCAGATCGCCCGCGACATCGAGATCGCCAAGCTGACCGGTGCCAAGCTGCACATCCAGCACATCTCCACCGCCCATGGTCTGGAGATCGTGCGTGCCGGTAAGGCTGCTGGCGTTCAGGTTACCTGCGAGGCTACCCCGCACCACATGTTCCTGACCGAGAACGACCTGGACGAGACCTACAACACCTCGCTCAAGGTCAATCCGCCGCTGCGTACCGAGGAAGATGCTGAGGCCATCCGTCAGGGCGTCATCGACGGCACCGTCGACGCTATCGTCACCGATCACGCTCCCCACACCCCGTGGGAGAAGGCCCGCGAGTTCGAGCTTGCGCCCTTTGGCATGATCGGCCTCGAGACCTCCCTGTCGCTCGTACTCACCGAGCTGGTCAACACGGGCAAGATGAGCGTGGGCCGCATGGTTGAGCTCATGGCTATCAAGCCGCGTGAGATTCTGGGCCTCGACCAGGTTCAGGTCAAGGCGGGCTCCGTTGCCGACCTGACCGTGTTCGACCCCTCTGCCACCTGGACGGTCGGCGAGGACGGTTACGAGTCGCGCGCCAAGAACTCCGGTTTTGCCGGCCGCACGCTTACCGGTCGTGCCACCGATGTGTTTGTCGGCGGTAAGCAGACGCTCGCCGACGGCTGCATCTGCTAGCATAGCCTTATCGCTTTTGTGCGCGGTGCCCTTGCGGTGCCGCGCTTTCTGTTCGTTTTGACCATGCAATCGCATGGGGGATTGGAGCGTCTATGCCCACACCTTCCACTGCACGCATGCACGACTTCGAGGTCGTCTCGAACCGGGAGATCGCCGACGGCATCTTCTCGCTCGTCATCTCGGCCCCCAAGCTTGCAAGTGCGCTCAAGCCCGGTCAGTTTGTGAACATCGCCGTGCCCGGCGATGCGTGCTCGCTGCTTCGCGTGCCCCTGAGCTTCTATCGCGCCGACGCCCAGGCCGGTACCGTCGAGCTGTGGTACGCCGTCGTGGGCGACGACACCCGTCGTCTGTCGCAGATGGCCCCCGGCTCCAAGTCCAACCTGTTGGGCCCTGGCGGCCGCGGCTGGCTTGTTCCCGAGGGCACCAGGAAGGCGCTGCTCGTGGCGGGCGGCATCGGCGTTCCGCCCGTGCTGTGCCTTGCCGGCAAGCTTGTCGAGCAGGGCGTGGATGTCGACGTGTGCCTGGGCTTTGGCACCGCTTCCAAGGCCGTGGGTGTCGATGAGTTCCGCGCGCTGGGCGCCACGGTTAACGTGTGCACCGACGATGGCACGCTGGGCACGCACGGTTTTTGCACCGACCCGGCAGCCGAGCTGCTCGGCGAGGGCGGCTACGACTACGTCGCCAGCTGCGGCCCCGCCGTCATGATGAAAAAAGTCGCCGCCGCTGCCGCCGAGGCCGGTGTGTACTGCGAGGTGTCGCTTGAGCGCATGATGAGCTGTGGCTTTGGCGCCTGCAACACCTGCAACGTAGAGACGGTCGACGGTATGAAGGGCGCCTGCATGTGCGGCCCCGTGTTCGATGCTTCCAAGGTGGTGGTCTTCTAGTGGGTACCGTGAACATGGCCGTCGATTTCGGCGGCGTCAAGATGCAGAACCCCATCAACACCGCAGCCGGTACCTTTGGCTACGGTTGGCAGTTCCAGAACTTCTTCGATGTTTCGCAGCTGGGCGCCATCACCACCAAGGGTTGCGCTGCCGAGCCCTGGCCCGGCAACCCCGCGCCCCGCATGGCCGAAATTCCCGGCGGTATGATCAACTCCGTGGGCCTTCAGAACCCCGGCGTGGCCGCCTTTGCCCGCGAGTCCGGTCCGTGGCTCGAACAGCTGTCCAAGGACGGCTGCCAGGTCATCTGTCAGGTTGCCGGCCACTCCGTTGACGAGTTTGTCCGCGCGCTCGAGATGTATGTCGAGCTGTGCCCCTGGGCTGCCGGCTACGAGATCAACGTGAGCTGCCCTAATATCGCCGCCGGCGGTGCCGCCATGGGCTCCACGCCCGAGGGCGCCTCTTCCGTTATGGCTGCCTGCCGCAAGGTGACCGATAAGCCGCTGTTCGTAAAGATGGCTCCGGTCAACGTCGCCGAGATCGCCAAGGCCCTCGAGGCTGCCGGTGCCGACGGCCTTTCAGTCATCAACTCCATCCAGGGCATGGCCATCGACGTCCATACCCGCAAGTCCCGCGTGGCCAAGCCCAAGGGCGGCCTTTCGGGCCCGCTGTGCCACCACATCGCCGTTCGCATGGTCTGGGAGGTCGCTCAGGCCGTCGATATCCCCATCAACGGTGTCGGCGGCGTCATGACGGGCGAGGATGCGGCCGAGTTTATCCTGGCTGGCGCTACCTGCGTGTCGGTCGGCATGGCCAACTTCGTCGATCCGTGTGCTTCGCTCAAGATCGCGCGCGAGCTCGAGGCCTGGGCCGAGTCTCAGGGCGTGAAGGACATCAATGAACTGGTAGGTGCTTTCGAATGCTAGAGACCGATGCCCGCG
>CATZKS010000152.1 GCA_958421035.1 uncultured Collinsella sp.
CTCGACGTTTGCTACGCCTGCGGCCCCGTCCCCCGTGCGGTCGCGCTTCCCATGTTCCTTTCGGCCAAAGATGGCCACCATACCAAGCTGCCACCGGTTCGCATGCGCCGCTGTCGCCATGCCGAGCTTACCTTTGAGGAGCCAGACTACCCCATCCAGGCCGACGGCGAGCCCATCGTCGCCTCGCGCATCGAGGTGGACGTCCTCGGCGGAGCCCTCCACGTCTGGCACCCAACCCACTAACCCCACCTAAGTTGCGGTGAAATAGGGACTGTTTATGCAGCTATAACCGCAAAACAGTCCCTATTTCACCGCAACTTATGAGGAGGCTATTCGTCGCTGCCCGGCTTGCGACGGTTGGCCTTTTTAATCGCGTTGAAGTGCTTGTCGTTGAGCCTGCGCTGGCGCGATCGCTGAGGCACCTTGGTCTTGACGCGACGGCGCGGTGGACGCCCGCGACGCTCAAGCTCTGCCCTCAGCTTACGCAGGCAGCTGCTACGATTCTGGAACTGACTGCGGCTCTCGCGCGCCGTCACGGTAATTCCCGAAGGGATATGTTTCATGCGTACCGCCGAGTCCGTCGTGTTCACGCCCTGTCCGCCCGGACCCGTCGCGCGAAACACCTGCACCTCGCAATCGCGCGCCAACTCCTCGACCGACATCTCGGCATAGCGCGCATACTCGCGCCATCCCATCTTGTTCTCGTCCATATCAACACCTCCCCTCATACAAAAAATGTGACAAAGGGAAAGCCCTTTGTCACATCGCATACCAATCGCTTGTGTTGCGCGCTTAGGCGAAGGTGATCTCGCCGGTCTCGCAGTCCATATCGGCAATACGGGCCAGGCTCTCGACGCGGAAGCCGCGCTCGCGGAGCTTATCGCCGCCGCCCTGGAAGCCCTTCTCCACTGCAATGCCAATACCGGACACCTCGGCACCCGCAGCCTCGCAGATCTTGATAAGGCCCTCGAGCGCGCAGCCATTGGCCAAGAAGTCGTCGATGATCAGGACCTTGTCGCCCTCAGACAGGAAGCGCTTGCCAACGATGACCGGGTACTCCTTCTGCTTGGTAAAGGAGTAGATGGTCGTGGCATACTGCTCGCCGTCTAGGTTAATGGACTGTGCCTTCTTGGCAAAGACCACCGGCACGCCGCCAAAATGCTGGGCTGCAATGCAAGCCATGCCAATGCCCGAAGCCTCAATCGTCAGAATCTTGTTGATCTCGACACCCTCGAACAGACGGGCCCACTCGGCACCCATGTGGTCAAATAACTCAACGTCGCACTGGTGGTTGAGGAAGGCATCAACCTTAAGGACGTTACCGGCCTTTACGATGCCGTCATGGCGAATACGATCCTCAAGCTCCTGCATGGCGCAACCCCTTCTCGCGGCAACGATACCGCGCGATTAATAAACGTTGTTCGATAGTCTACCACGGACCGACCCCCGCCCGTCCCACAAGCCGCATCGCACTATAAAGCCGCAAGACCAGTAGATGGGCCGATTCGTGGCAAGCCTGCCTCCACAAGCTAATGGCGGGCGCGCATCCTCACCAAACGCACCATGGCGAGCGCAAAGCCCACGGCTGCCACGGCCATCAACACATAGAACACCGAACGAAAACCAAACAGGAACACATCCGGACGGCCTGCAACAAAACTGGTCACGGCCTCACTCATCGCCACGCTCATCTGCCCATATAGGATATGCGATGCCGCCGTAATGCCAACTGCCATACCCGCGTAGCGCGCCAAACTGCCCAAGCTGCCCGCAAAGCCGAGTGCTTCGCGCGGAGACGAGCCCATATACAGCGAGTTATTGGGGCTCTGGAAAATCGACGTACCGCACGACATAAACGCGACGCAGCACACGATCACAGGGATAGAAGAGTGCTCGTCGAGCGTGCTTACCGCAAAAAGACCGCATACGTACACGCCCAGGCCGACTGCCGTGGGGCCCTCGCAGCCAACACGGTCCGAAACCGTACCCGAAAGCGGGCCGATAAAGGCATTCACCATCGGCAGCGCCAAAAAGAGTAGTCCAGAGATGTCAGAACCAAAGCCGTGGGCGTCCTGAAAATAGAACGGCAGAATAAACTCGGATGCGCCAATGCCAACGAACACGATGAGCATGCAGACAAGGTTGATGGTGAAGGCCGAATTTGCAAAACAGCGGCGAGCAGCCTCGGCAAGGGGCATGGGGCGTTCGCCAGCCTCTGGCCTAACATGCGGCAGCGTGTAGAGCCCCACGATAAACGAGATGACGCCGATGGGCAGGTTGATGAGGAAGATGCTCTCCCAGGGAAAGCTTGTCACCAGCATGCCGCCGAGCACGGGGCCACACATCATGCCGAGGGCCACAAAGGTCGCGAGAATACCCATGGCACGACCTCGTTCGCGCGCCGGAAACGATTCGGTGATGATACCCATGTTGTTAGCCATGGCCGCTGCGCAACCGATGCCCTGAACAATGCGTGCCAGGATAAGAACCTCGAGCGAGGCCGAAAGGCCGCACAGCAGCGAACCGACCGAAAAGACGATGACGCCCAGCTGGAACACATTCACCTTGCCGCGCACATCACCCAGACGGCCAAACGGCAACATAGCCACGCATGTCGCAAGCAGATACACCGAACTCACCAGCTGGATGCGGTCGAGGCCCACGCCCAGCTCCTTTTGCATCACGGGCAGCGCCACGGTCACGACGGTCGAATCCAGACACACCATAAACGTCATGATGAGCACGGTAAACAGAATCGCCCATTTGTTCTTGCCATGGGTGTCGCCCTCTAGAGCAATGTGCTCGCGGCGCAGCTGCTCTGCAGTTTTCTCCATATCCATCCTTTCGAGTGGCCCAACGCAAAAAAAACGGGGCCCCAATCGCCTGCAAACAGCCGCGATTGGGGTCCCGCCTACGGAATCGGAACGAAAGGTCGCCGAAGCTTTCTGCCAGCATCGGCACCTTGTAAGGAGCTAGCCTAGCACTGCTCGAGCGCCTGCTCAAGGTCAGCAATCAAGTCGGCCGTGTCCTCGAGGCCGCACGACAGGCGTACCATGTCGGCGGAAATGCCACAGGCGATGAGCTCTTCATCGTTCATCTGGCGATGCGTGGCGTTGGCAGGATGCAGGCAGCAAGTGCGGGCGTCGGCCACGTGCGTGGCGATCTGGGCGAGCTTGAGGCTCTTCATAAAGGTCTCGGCCGCCGCGCGACCACCGTTAAAGCCAAAGCTCACAACGCCGCAGGTACCGTTGGGCATGTACTTCTGAGCCAAGTCATAGTACTTGTCGCCCTCCAGGCCCGGATAGCTCACGAAGCGCACCTTGGGATGACTCTGCAGGAACTTGGCAACGGCCAGGCCGTTCTCGCAATGACGCGGCATGCGCACATGCAGGCTCTCGAGCGAGCTGTTCAAGAAAAACGCCGCCTGCGGGTTCTGCATAGGACCAAGATCGCGCATGAGCTGCGCGGTAGCCTTGGTAATGAAGGCGCCCTCGCGACCGAACCTCTCGGCATAGGTCACGCCGTGGTAGCTCTCGTCGGGCGTGGTGAGACCCGGGAACTTGTCCGCATGGGCCATCCAGTCAAACTGGCCATGGTCAACGATCACGCCGCCCAGATAGGCAGCATGTCCATCCATGTACTTGGTGGTGGAGTGGGTAACGATGTCGGCGCCCCATTCAAAGGGACGGCAC
>CATZKS010000153.1 GCA_958421035.1 uncultured Collinsella sp.
GTACGCACGATTCGGGCACCTGCAGCGTGGACAACGACACTGAGCCCCAATCCTCGCAAGTAAAGTGCCAGCAGGATTACATCCCCACGCAGTTGCTCGAAGGCATTCGCTATTTTGATATCCGACTCGGAAAGGGCGACGACCCCGGTATCGACCACGGGATTTTCTACCTACTCAAAAAAGACGGAAACTATCTGCATCTTTCCGATGTCATAGGCTACTTCAAAACGTTTTTGAACGAAAACCCGACAGAAGCGCTCATCATGCTTGTATCGCGCGGCAACGATGAGGCTACCGACGAAAGTGTTACGACGGCTTTCGCCAAGGTTTTGGGCGATAACCCCGATCTGTTCTATACGGCGAGTCGCGTTCCCACACTGGGCGAGGTGCGCGGAAAGATCGTCCTGCTACGTCGATTTAGACTCGTCGGCGACAGCGTAAGCGGCCACACGTGGGGCCTCGACCTTACCGAATGGGATGGCAAGATCAAGGCTCACTCCGACAGCACCACTATGTGTCTCGTCCAAGACGCGCGGGGCTTTGAAGCCGCGAGGGAAACAGGCGACAAAGAGCCCTATTGCACCAAGGTATACGCCCAGGACAAGTACAAACTCACGGGAACCGACAAGCTCAGCTGGGTCGATAATGCGCTGAAGGAAACGACCACGCTCACGCGCAACATGGTGGACGTCGTGGACGATGACGAGGCCAAGGTGCAAGTCCTGGAGCGTTGCTGGTCTATCAACTACACCAGCTGCACGGGCTTGTCGCACGGAGGCAATCCTTTTACCTCGGCACGAGTAGTCAACGAGCATCTGTATAAGAGCCCGTACATCAATCCCAGCGGCATCGAGGATACAAAGTCAGATTACCTCAAGCACATTGGCATCATCGCGTCCGATTTTGTTGACGCGGCACTAGCCCGGAGCATCTACCAGCGCAATTACAACGCGGATCACAAGCCGACAGTTTCGTGCTGCCTCCCGACCCGCATGCGCATGACGTATGGCGACTCGCTGAGCGATGCCTCACTCCAGGATGGCAAGACCGTTGGCGAGGGCCATTTCCGCCTCGTCGACAGCAATAACGTTCTTAACGTGGCAGCCTCGGGCCGCGCATTTGCCATCGAATACGTGGATGTCGACGCCCTAGGCAACGAGACCGTTACGGGACTGCAAGGTTCCGTGCCCATCGATATCGATCCGCGCGCGCTAACGCCTCATTTTGAGGGGCTCGAAGGCCTTAAGGCCGGCGAGGACGTGCGTGCTAAGATTGCGGCATCGCTTGAGGGCAAGCTCGAAAACGATGCCTGCACGGCCCAGCTCGAGTTTGTGCACGACGCGAACGGCGCTCCGGGCACAGCAATGGCCGAGGGCGAAACATTTGCCACAGGAACGTACTGGGTGCGTGTGAACGGTCTCTTGGGCGACGCGGCGCAGAACTACACGCTCGCCAGCGACGGAGCCGCAAGCTTTACCGTAGCGGCCTCGGGCAGCGCGGCCGGTGCCGGCACCGACGGTGGCACGGGCTCCAACGAAGGCAACACCAACAAGAACGGTAAGGGCAACAAGAGCAAGAGCTCGGGCGAAAAGCTCGCCAACACGGGCGACGGCTCCGGCATTGCCGCCGGACTCGCCGCTGCCGCCGTGGCGACAACGGTCGCCGGCGCGGCGATGCTTGCCACCGACCGCGAAGACAACGAAGGCGCTAGCGAATAGACAAGCTGGCCTTTTGGACACATCAACTCGATCGGGGGCGCAGAATACCGTTCTGCGCCCCCGATTTTTACCTTGGTCCGAACGCCAACGTCGGCTACATCACCATGTTCAGCGCGTTGACAAACTCCTGAGCCTGGGAGCGGCTGCTCAGGCTAAAGACACAGGCAGTCAACAGCCGATTGCGCAGGAAAACGTCACGGCCTTTGATTCTGTTGACCCCCGTGATGTCCTTAAGGTAAACGATCTCGGTATGCTTGCCACCGAACGTACCTTTCTTGAGCACCTCGATACGGTTGGGGAAGATCTTGACGTCTTTAAACCTGCCCGAACCTTTGTCCTGGAACAGCAGCGTGTTGTTGTCCATGCGCGTCACTCCCGTGGGGTTCGCTAAAACTGCCTCTATGGTCACATTTTAGCCGTCCCAAACTGCCACGCGAAGGCGCCCAGAAGGCATCGCGATTCGTGTCCGCGCGAGGCTTTAAACTAAATGCAATATAGATGCACTTCTCAAGAGGAAGGCTGGCGACAGTGATGGGTGAACTGGTAAACCGCGGAGAAATGGCAATTGTGCCCGAAGGTTTTTACAAGCAGGTTTCCTCGATTCTCAACGCCGCTCGCGACAAGGCCTATACCGCCGTTAACTTTGCGATGGTTGAGGCATATTGGGAGATTGGCAAGAGCATTCTTGAGGAACAAGGCGGCGAGGAGCGTGCCAAGTACGGCGATGCATTGATTGAAGGCCTCTCCAAAAGGCTTACCGCCGATTACGGAAAAGGCTTTGGTATCGCAAACCTTCGTAATATGCGCCAGTTCTTCCTTGCGTTTCCAATTCGCGACGCACTGCGTAGCGAATTGAGTTGGACACATTACCGCAGGCTGATGCGCATTCCCGACCCCGAAGCTCGCACTTGGTACATGAACGAATGCGCCGACTCTCGCTGGAGCACGCGCCAGCTCGAGCGCCAAATCAACACCATGTTCCGCGAGCGTCTACTCGCCAGCAAGGACAAAGAGACCGTCGCTCAGGAAATCCAAAAGAGTGCCCCGACTCGTCGACCCGAGGACATCATTCGCGATCCATATGTACTGGAGTTTTTAGGCTTCTCGGACGATACTGCGTTTCGCGAGAGCGATCTAGAGCAGGCACTCATCACACATCTCCAGAAGTTTCTGCTAGAGCTTGGCCGCGGCTTCGCTTTTGAGGCGCGCCAAAAGCGTATCACCTTCGATGGGCGCCACTTCTATATTGACCTCGTGTTTTACAACTATCTGATGCGCTGTTTCGTTCTCATCGACCTTAAGACTGATGATCTCACGCATCAGGACTTGGGCCAGATGCAAATGTACGTGAACTACTACACGCGCGAGCTCATGAATGAAGGCGACAACCCGCCCATAGGCATTGTTCTCTGCGCAGACAAAAGCAATTCGATTGTCGAATACACGCTGCCCAAAGACAACGACCAAGTGTTTGCCGCCAAATATCTGCCGTATCTTCCAAGCAAGGAGGAGCTGGCACGCGAGCTGAGCGCCGAGTACCGCGCCATCAACGAAGCAGCGAATGGCGAAGCGCAAGGGTAACTGCACAGTGCGACCAACACCGCCGCAGCCGTCGCAGGCATACTCGCGGTTGTGACGCACGCTACGAAACAATACCGGTCATGGACGCCGGCGATGACATCCTTGCCGTGGCTGGCAAGCGTGACCCGACAGGTAAAAACGCGACCTTCGTCTGATGTGGGCCCATTGGCTGCCACAGAAAAGGGCCGGTTGCAGCCGGCCCTTTAGACGATAATACCTGCGTTGCCCGCGCTTCCGAAGTGTGACTAGCTGAGGAGCGGGTTCCGCGGCACAACCTGATTTTACACAGTGAGGAGGCTCTTTTGCACCCGCTCCACTGTTTATTTACATCTGGCACCCTCAAACAATCAGACGGCAGCCCG
>CATZKS010000154.1 GCA_958421035.1 uncultured Collinsella sp.
CTTAGGCACGATAACGCCGATGAGCTTGGTGGAGCCGGTGCGCAGCGCGCGAGCCTGGCTGGATCGCACGTATCCGGTCAGCTCAATCGCCTGCTTAATGCGCTCGGCCTTGTCCGCCGAGATATATCCACCGTTGAGATAGCGCGAGACCGCGGCGCTCGAAACGCCGGCCAGCTCGGCCACATCTTTCATCTTTACCACGAGCACCCCTGTCATTGAAATCGCTTTCACCATGATACCCGTGAAGAAGGCATGCGAACCAAATCGGCCCACCCAGGTCGAGCATACGCCAGCGAGCGGGCAGCTGCCGAGGCGAGGTGCCGCGAAAGAGGAGCGAAGCGTACTATATGTACGCGAGCGACGGTTTGAGCGGCAGATCGACCGGCAGATGCCCGCGCAGCATCGAGCGGTCCGGCGTTCGTTAGAACGCCGGAACATAGTTACCCGTGGTACTCGCCGTTGTATTGGATCAACGTCAGGTCCTCCACGCCGTCGAGCGCGCGAATGGCGTCGGCATACGGCATATCCACACCGTCCGAGAACACCTCCACGGCCATCTCGACCTTGTCACCGCGCATGGTCTTGGACTTCACCGTAAACTTGGTGCGCCCAAATGCACGCACGATATCGTCGCCGGTGGTCTGGCCCGTGTAGTGGATGACCATCATGTACACGCGCGACTTGTCCTGGTGGCTCGCAAAGCCGGCGATCATCGCCACGATCACCACCGCGGTGAGCCCCACGAGCGCATACATGCCGGCACCGGCCGTAATGCCCGTGGTAATGGCCCAAAACAGATACAGCAGGTCGAGCGGGTCCTTGACCGCTGTACGGTAGCGGACGATAGACAGAGCACCGACCATACCGAGCGAGATGACCACGTTCGTCGAGATCGCGAGCGTGACCATGCAGGTAAGCACGCACATGCCCACGAGTGTCACGGCAAAGCTGCGCGAATACACCACGCCGGTAAAAAAGCGCTTGTACACGTAATAGATCAGGATGCCCATGGCGAGCGCCACGAGCAGCGACAGGCCAATCTTGGCAGGGTCGACCTGGCCAAACGCCTCCAAGACGGAGTTCTTAAAAAAGTCCCTGGTGCTCATGGTCT
Source organism: uncultured Collinsella sp. (assembly GCA_958421035.1). GTDB lineage: Bacteria > Actinomycetota > Coriobacteriia > Coriobacteriales > Coriobacteriaceae > Collinsella. The sequence continues at coordinate 1,112 of CATZKS010000154.1, forward strand.
AAATATCCCCTCGGTTCTCAAAATCCGATTCCCAGTAATTAAATCCGCGCAGGTAGGCGGTCTTGTCATAACACAGACAGTACTTAGAGACCGCCGTGAGTTCGGCCGCGCCCGGCGGCACCATATCGCGCACCAGCTGCGGACAAAACTCCGTAAACTTGACCTCCATCACCAGCTTGCCGGGCTCCAGGACCGGCGACGCGGGCAGCGTCGCGTCAAAGATATCGAAGCTTCCCACCGCGGCACGCACGTTCATGTCAAACGTAATGCGCACGGTGCCCTCATCCATCACCCACGGCTCGCGCTCGTAGTCCACGATGGTCCGCGGGCGCATCATGTTGCAGATGCACTCGATGTAGAACTCGCGACAGAGCGGATAGGTGCTCCTCAGCAAAAAGCCGTAGTCGCCAGCCAAAATCTGCTCAAACTCGCTGCGCGTAAGCGGCGCGTCCTCCTTGTAGATCCAGCTGCCGTACTTCTTTTTGCGCTCAAGCTTAATCACCTTGTCGCTGCCGTTATAGATGCGCACGCGATACTTTTTGCGCATGAGAATGCCGGCGTCTTTTTCCTCGTAGGCCGAGTTGCAGTAGTCGTCAAAATACAGGCTGCGAATGGTGTAACCACCCGCCCGCGCATGCTTGTCCAGTTTAAAAACCGGCGCCATGCGACAGGCAAGCGCGGAGTGCTCGCCCTCGTTAATGAGATATTTGAGCTCGTGGCGGTAACGCTCCTGCGTGGTACGTACAGGCGGTGCCGCCAGGCGCTCAAGCAGCGCGCTAGCCCTCCTCATACGTGTCCTCCACGACCTTACCGCCGTCTTGCACGTAAAAACACTTCATGCCGTAGTGCTTGCCGTCGTCAGTCACATAGTAGTCAAACGCATCTTGCCTATAACCGTCGGAGTTGGCGGCACGCACGCGCACAAAATACTGGCCGGTATCGGGCGCATCGCAGGTCACCTCGGGAAGCAGCACGTCCTCGGCCTTAAAGACCACATCGCCAATGGCATAGTCGCGCGCCAGCTCCACGGTGTAGCGAATGTCGCGCGCCTCAAAGTCATAGGACGCATCCCAGTTAATACGCAGCTTACCGTTATCGATCTGCGGCACGCCGATGTAGAACGGCATGGGCTTTTTATAGCTCTCGCGAAAGCTCTTATAGTTCTCCTCGATCTCGGAGGGAATCGCCGCGGCGATCTGCTCATATTGGTCCTTGGTGACAGGCAGATTGTCGATATCGGGCGAAGCAAAGACCAGGGATTCAGTCACCTCGCGGTAGTGCTCGATCATCTTGGTCAGGCGAGTCTCGGTCAAATACGAGCGCAAGTCCTTGACGGCACGGTCGAGTTCGCTGCGGAACGACTTGCTGCGCAACGCGCGGTTAAACAGCACGTTGCCCCAGTAGTTGCTTGCGCCGCGCTCCCAGCTCGCGTAGTCCGAAAACCCGGTAAGAGAAAGCTCCAGCTTACGCAGCATACCGTCGTTATCCCAATCCAAAAAGTACCAGGTATTTGAGTTGAGAGGGCTGTACAGATAGCAGTTGCGGTTCTGCGTATCGCAGTTGCCCGTCAGGATCTGAAACGCCAACCAATAGACCAGGTTCTCGATATCAAAGTAGGTGTCGAGCACGTCATCGATCTTTTGCGATTCGTCGTTGAGCGCATCGAGCATCTCGATGAGCTTGGTGTGGTCCGTATCGCCCTTAATCTCAAGCATGCCTTCAAAGCTTGCCTGGTTGTAGTCGGGATCATCGGCAAGCTTAATGGTGTCCTCGTAGCGATGGAAATCAAAGCTGTTCACCTTGTACAGGTGCCCGCTCTTATCCAGGCCATGTGCCTTAAGCGCCGTCTTGTTGAGCTGCTCCACCTGCGTAAACAGGCCGTAGTCCTCAAAGGTATCGTTGGACTTTTCGGTCTGGTCGCACACCCACAGATGCACAAACTGCGTGCGCAGGCCCATCATCTGGGGAATCCCGCGGATAAGGTCATAGGCCATCTTGTTGCGAAAACGCATACCCTCGCCCATGTGCTTGTTGAGCGCAATCGCACGCTGCTGGCGCCAGGTACCTTTTCCTTTTTTGAGCTCCACCTTGTAATTCTTTTGCGAGTTCATGCTCGAAGTCTGACCGCGCACCTGCACAGTGGCATTGGGCGCTTCATCGCCATAGCCAACCTCGCCGGCCACCGGGCCGTCTTCGTCGCCCGGCTGCAGCAGGCCCATAACCTGATAGCGCGTCACGGCCATGTCGGCATAGTCATACACCGAGTACGTATTGATCTCGGCCCAGCTGTGGTCGGTGTTCTCGGAGCTGTTACCGCGCGAGACCGTCAGGTACATGGTCACAATACCCGAGTCGTCGTAGACCTCGTACAGCTCGTCCTTATCGCGAAGGTGCTTGGACTGGTCGGAGGCCTCGGCCTTTTTAATCTTGTCCTGCTTTTTGACCTTTTTAGTCGAGGATTCGTCCTGAGACGAGCAGCCCGAAAGCAACAGCGCGCCGGCAGCCGCCTCGAGGTCTGGAAGGAGG
>CATZKS010000155.1 GCA_958421035.1 uncultured Collinsella sp.
CACGCCGTAGCGGGCACGACGATACATGCGCTCGTCGTAGGCCTTCAAATCATTCCACAGCGTCTTTAGGCGCTCGTCGGCGCAATCTTCCTCGGAAAGCTTGGTGAGCACCGAGCAGATCGCCATCATCATGGTGAAATAGCCCATCATGTACGAGCGCAGACGCGACGACTCAACATCGCTGTACAGGTGGTACGACTCCATCATGATACGCGTAACACGGAACTGCTGGTCCAGACGCTTGACCATCGTTGCCTCGTTGACGCTCTGGCCCTCGCGACCGATAAAGTAGCGATAGAGGTCGATGTCGGCATAGTACATGGTCTTGCAACGCGGCAGCGGCACGTAGGCGTAGATGTTGTCCACATAGAACGTGTGCGGCGGCATGGGAAGGTTGGACTCGCGCAGCACATCCGTGCGATAGCACAGGCTGTGCATAAGAAGGTTCTGGTCCAGGCGGAAATGACCGATCTGATCCCAGGAAAAGATCTTTTTGCGCGGCAGGGCAAATTTGTAGCCAATAGCGGTATGCGTGCCCTCGTAAACCTTCTCGTACACGTAGTTCGAGATAAACAGGTCAACGCGCTGGTCGCGCTCCTCAAAGCCACGCAGAATCGACAGCATGGTCGAAAGAGCCGCAGCGTCGAGCCAGTCGTCCGAGTCGACGACCTTGTAGTAGGTGCCCTGCGCCTCGCGCAGACCCGAAAGGACGGCAATACCGTGGCCGCCGTTCTCCTGGTGTACCGCGCGAATGATACCGGGATAACGTGCCTCCCACTCATCGGCCTTATCGGCCGTCTCGTCCTTGGAGCCGTCGTCCACTACGATAATCTCGATATCGGTGGCGTAATTGCTCCCCTCCAAGATGGAGGTGATGCAATGGTCCATGTCCTTGGCAGCGTTATACGAGGGAATACCGAATGTTATGACTTTATGCATGGCAGGCGATAATCTCATCCGAAAGATCGAGGGCGGAATTGGTCACGGCGTCCATATCGTAGTAACGATACTCGGCCAGACGACCCACCGGGTGGAAGTTCGTCAGGTTCTGGACGCGCTCAAGATAGCGCTCATAGAGCTCACGGTTCTCGGGCTCAAGAATGGCGTAGTACGGCGTCTCGCCCGAGCCGGGCGTATAGGCCTTGGAGTACTCCTTCATGATGGTGGTCTTGCCGGGCAGGACCTGACCGGTCATGTTCTTGAACTCGGTGATGCGCGTGTAGTCCTCGCTCGTGGTGTAGTTGACGGTGCCCACGGGCTGGAACTGGTCCATATCGAGCGTCTCGAACTTCATGTCGAGCGTGCGGTACGGTAGCGCGCCCAGATCGAGATTGAACAGCTCATCGAGCGGACCGGTGTAGACGATCTCGCCACCATAGACCTTGCCGTCGATCTTGACGGTAGTCTCGTCGATTTCAAAGAGGTCACGGGCGTCCACGTCGCAGAACACGTCGATCAGGTCGTGGTCGAGCATGTGCTCAAATAGCGCCGTGTAGCCCTCCTGCGGCATGCCCTGGAAGGGAGCTTGCGGGAAGTAGCGGTCATCATCGCCCACAAAGACGGGAACGCGGCCGGTGATCGAGGGATCGATCTGATCGGGCGTCTGGCCCCACTGCTTCATGGTGTAATGCAAAAAAACGTTCTCGTAGACGTAATCGGCAACCTCGGCAAGATCCGGGTCGTTCTTCTTACGCAGCTCCATAATGGGCACCTTGACGTCCTTGCCAAAGGTCTCCACGAGCTTCTGATACAGCTCCTCGCCGCGCTCGTCACCAAAGGCGAGCTTGAGACTCGCATGGTTGAAGGGCACGGGCATAAGGGTACCGTTGATGTTGGCGAGCACCTTGTGCTGATAATCCGTCCACTTGGTAAAGCGCGACAGGAAATTGTGCACGCGCTCGTTAAAGGTGTGATAGATATGCGGACCGTACTCGTGAATCAGGATTCCGGCCTCGTCAGTGCAGTCATAGGCATTGCCCGCAATGTGGCTACGGCGCTCCAAAACGGCAACACGATAGCCGATGGTCTCGGCAAGACGGCGGGCGCAAACGGCACCGGCATATCCAGCACCGACGACAATCATGTCGTACGCGCCGGCGTTAAAGCCTTCAGGCAGGCCTGAGGTAATCTGCATCGATACTCCTTGTCAAAAGCCACGGGCTCGTTAGCTGGGCTTTTCTCGAACATTCTTCGAGACATATTTATCAGAGCGATTATAGCGCTAATGCGTCCTATAATGAGCTTGCCACACAAGGAAAGCTCAAGCACCGCGGCGAACATAATTGAAAGGTAGACCCGCTAGCAGCGGGTTTATTCGTGAACAGCCGGGCGCCTGGAGCTTAGCGAAACGCTTGTAAGGAGTAACATGAGCGATTTCCTAAACCGTATGAAGTCTGCCGCCAAGGCCGACCTTAAGACGATCGTCCTGCCCGAGGGCGAGGATCCGCGCACCATCGTCGCGGCCACCAAGATCATCGAGGAGGGCCTGGCAAAGATCGTCATCCTGGGCAACCCCGACGAGATCAACGTTCCCGGCGCCACCGTCATCGACCCGCGCAATGCCGAGAAGCACGAGGAGTATGCGCAAAAGTTTGCCGAGCTCCGCGCCAAGAAGGGCGTTACCATCGAGCAGGCTCGCGCCCAGGTGATGGACGCCACCTACTTTGGCACCATGATGGTCAAGATGGGCGACGCCGACGGCCTGGTCTCCGGCGCCTGCCACTCCACCGCCGACACCCTGCGCCCCGCGCTGCAGATCCTCAAGACCGCCCCGGGCACCAAGCTGGTCTCGGCCTTCTTCGTGATGTGCACCGACACCCCGCAGTTCGGCACCGACGGCACGCTGATCTTCGCCGACTGCGGCCTCAACATCAACCCGTCCTCTGACGAACTCTCCGAGATCGCCATCGCCTCCGCTCACTCCTGGTCCACCTTCATGGGCAACGTTGAGCCGCACGTGGCCATGCTCTCCTACTCCACCATGGGCTCCGCCGGTGGCGAGGTCGCCAAGAAGGTCCAAGAGGCCGTGAAGTTCTGCAAGGAGAAGGCTCCCGAGCTCGCCATCGACGGCGACCTGCAGCTCGATGCCGCTATCGTCCCCACCGTCGCCCAGCTCAAGGCTCCCGGCTCCTCCGTTGCCGGCAAGGCCAACGTGCTCGTGTTCCCCGACCTCGAGGCCGGCAACATCGGCTACAAGCTGGTCCAGCGCTTCGCCGGTGCTGACGCCTACGGCCCCATCCTGCAGGGCATCGCAAAGCCGGTCAACGACCTTTCGCGCGGCTGCTCTGCCGACGACATCGTGGGTGTCGTGGCCATCACCGCCGTCCAGGCTCAGATGGCTGAGTAGCGGACATATCCCCGCCGAAGGCAGCGCAGGTTAACCCCTGAAAACGTCCTCGACCAATGAAACGCCCCCGTTCTGCTCCTTCGGAGCTACGAACGGGGGCGTTTCTGGTCTGCGGAGTGTTTTCAGGGGTTAACCTGCGCTGCCTTCTACCGTCACGTGGCATTCAGGGCATCTGGGGTGGACGGCGGCTTGGCTACGAGCTGGGGCTGAGGATCTGAATGGTCGGGTTCCGTTGCTGGAAGTGCAGGCGTTGCCGGCGATGGT
>CATZKS010000156.1 GCA_958421035.1 uncultured Collinsella sp.
ACATCGCCGTCCTCAAGGCACGGTGCAATTAGCTCGCCAAAGTACTCCGTATCGGCAGCGCAAGTCGTTTTGTAAGTACCTACCCCCAGGCGCTCCAGGGACATATATGCTCCTTATTATTCCGAGGCGTCCTCTGGTGCGGGATGTCGCTCCAGATAGTCGCCCAGCATCTTAAAGTCTTCCTCCAGCAGTTCCTGCCACGCCGGATTGCGTAGCGCTGCTGCCGGATGGAACGTGGGCATTACTACAAAATGCCCCATCTGGTGGAACCTGCCGCGCAGCTTAGTAATGCCAATCTCGGTCTTAAGCACAAAGTGCGTCGCGGGGTTGCCGAGCGTCACGATGATATCGGGCCAGATGCTTCGAATCTGCTCACGCAAAAACGGCGAGCAAGCCAGTACTTCCTCGGGGCGCGGATTGCGGTTTCCCGGCGGGCGGCACTTAAGCACATTGGCAATGTAGACGTCTTCGCGTTTAAGACCCGCCAGGGACAAAATGCCGTTGAGGTCCTCGCCTGCCGCCCCCACAAAGGGCTCGCCCTGCAAATCCTCATTGCGGCCCGGCGCCTCACCAATAAACATCACGCGGGCGTGGGGGTTTCCCACGCCAAACACGATATTGTGACGCGACTGGTAGAGCTGGCAGAGGTGACAATCGCCCAGAACGGCCTCGATTTCCTCGAGTGCGACCTCACATGGCACCTGATGGGTATGGCCGGGGATGTGCATGACGCCCATAGCGGCTCCTACACGTAGACCTTGTCGAGACGCATGCCAAAGCCGCAGGCGACCTCGTAGTTAATCGTTCCGCGCAGTCGGGCCATCTCGTCCATAGTGATCTCGGCATCGCCATCGCGGCCGACAATAATCATCTCGTCACCATACTCGGCCTCGGGAATCTCGTGTGCCGGGTTGGACTGAATGGCGACCATAAACTGGTCCATGCAGATATTGCCAACCTGATGCACGCGCTCGCCGCGATACAGCACATCCATACGATTGGAAAGCGTACGCGATAGGCCGTCGGCATAACCGATCGGCAGCGTGCAGATCTGAACGCGCGTGCGCGGTACGCGGTAGGTAAAACCGTAGCCCACGCCCTCACCCATCGCAGGGTGTGCCACGCGCGTCACGCGCGCATGGACGCTCATAACGGGATCAAGCTGCATCACGCGGCCACTCAGCTCGCACGGCTGCATGCCATACAAGCCAACGCCGGCGCGAATCATATCAAAATGCATCGAGGGGTCGAGCATCGAGGACGGCGTGTTGGCGCAGTGCACGATACCGCACTCAAAGCCCGCATCCTTAATGGCCTGAACGGCCTCGGTAAAGCGCTGACACTGCAGTTTGTAGTCCCAGCCCGAAGGTTCATCGGCCGTGGCGAAGTGCGTAAATACGCCGTCGCACTGAATACCGCGATGGAAATTAATACCGCGCACAAAGTCGAGCACCTGCGTGTAGTGTACGCCGATACGATTCATACCTGTCTCGATGGCGAGATGATACTTGCCCACCTTGCCCGCCGCGACGGCACATTCGCCATACGCAAGAGCAAAGTCAGACGTATAGACCGAGGGCATGATATCAAACTCGAGCAACGTCGGAATGGCCTCGATAGGCGGCTCGCTTAGGATGAGGATGGGCTTCGTAATCCCGCCCTGTCGGAGCTCAACGCCCTCGTTAACCGTCGCCACGGCAAACATGTCGGCACCGGCCGAATACATGATCTTGGCGCACTCAACAGCTCCATGACCATAAGCATCGGCCTTGACCACGCAGCACAGGCGCTGACGTGGATTCAGCAAGTTCTTATAGGCCCTCGTGTTGCGACGGAGCGCCCCACGGTCGATCTCGACCCAGGACCAGCGCGTCAAATCGGCTTTATTCATGATTAGTCATCCGACCCTTCGTCCATGATTCCCAGATCTTCGAGCGCATCCTTTGCCGCCAGCTCCATGGCAGGACCGATCAAGTCGATAAGATCGGTCGCGATAACGCTCTTCTCACCATACTCCGTCGCCGCGGCAAAACCGGCGTAGCTGTGAAGTGCGACGGCGTACGAATACAGCAACTCCCAACGATCCATCTCGTCGCGCATGGTGGCAAGCGTGCCGGCCAAAATACCCGCGAGAACATCACCCGAACCGGCAGTTGCCAGAGAAGCCGGACCCGAGAGCGGCAGCAGTACACGCTCAACGCCACAGATAGCCGTCGTCGGCCCCTTGGCAATGACCACCAGATTGTCGGAGCCTGCAGCCCAGACAACCTTCTGCGCGGCTGCAATCGCGGTACCAAGGTCATTCACCTCGTCACCGGCAACCAGACGCGAAAGCTCACGATAGTGCGGCGTCATAACCAACGGCTGCTCGCGACGATACATCTCGGGGTTACTATCAATACCGTCAATGGCAATCTTAGCAAGGCAGTTGAGTGCATCGGCATCCAAAATAAGCGGTACATCAAGCTCGAGCAAGCCCGAAACCACCTGCATAGCGCCGGCAGACGTCGTCATACCGGGACCGCACAGTACGCAGCTGTACTTCTTTGCAATCTCGCACACCGTCATGCGCGCAGCGGCGCCAAAGGAGCCGCGGGAATCAGACGGAATAGCAAAGACGGGAATCGAAGGAAGTGCCATGCGAATAAGATTAGCGCAGGCGTCAGGAGCCGCGACTGCCACGTAACCAGCACCCGCGCGAGCTGCAGACTTGGCCGCCATAATGGCAGCACCAGGATATTGCGCAGATCCGGCGACAATAAGCACAGAGCCACGGGAATACTTATCGATATTCGTAGGAAGTGGAGCAAAGTAATCAACTAAGTCACCGGGCTCGACAATCTCGGCGGCGTGGTCGACATCATCGATGACCTCGTCAAGACGGTCGTAAAGATTGCCGCAGATCAAATCGCCAGCATACTCAGGGCCATCAGCGCTATACAGACCAATCTTGGGCGCAATCATCGTCACCGTATGCTCGGCACGAATGCAGTCGTCATCAACAACGCCCGTCTCGGCATTCAGGCCCGAGGGGACATCAATGGATACGACACAATCGGCGCATTCATTGACCGTAGGAATCCAGATGGAGAACGGCGCACGCAGATTCCCGTGGAAACCGGTACCAAAAATGGCATCGACAACAACATCGGCCTTATCGATCAAAACCTCGAGTTCGTCACGCGAAGGGCCGACGCAAACGTGCACATCGCGGCCGGCAGTACGACGAGCAACATGACGTGCCAGAGCAGCAGGAATCTCATCCGGTTCAACCGGAGAAACGATATCCACGTCCACACCCTTATGGCTCAGAATATCGGCGGCAACCCAACCGTCGCCGCCATTATTACCAAAACCGACCAGAACGAGAACCCGATCGGGATTGAGCTTCAAGACCTCGTTGGCGGCAAACTCACCCGCTAGCTCCATAAGCTCGGCCTTCGAAGTCCCTTCGCGTTCGATGATATCCTCGAGACGAACGACTTCTTCGGTACTCAAAACCGGTTTCATCTATGCTCCTAGCGTATCTTGCGAAGCATCGCCCAGGTGCTCCGTCAATGCCGAATTCTGAAGCTGCTCACGCTCATC
>CATZKS010000157.1 GCA_958421035.1 uncultured Collinsella sp.
GATGGGAAGGTTATTGACGAGGGTCCTGTTGGTTGCTCTGTTGATGTTTGCAATGATGACTTCCGTTTTCTAGATGTTGGCTTGCCACCCGAGATTCTGCGTTTAAAGGACGCGGGGTATCTTTCGCAGGCTATTGAGGCTTGCGACCGCCTACTTGCCCAAGATCCCGATCCCTCGCTTGCTGCCTGCGTTCGTGCCGAGCGGTATCGCATGCTTGAGACGCCGCTTCATTTTTCGGTGTCGCGCGATCGAGCTATTGCGATGATTCGCGAGGAGTGGCCTGAGTTTACCGAGGAGCAGTTTGACGATCTGATTGACCGTAAGCGTATTGACTGGCGCTTTATCGATGGCGAGCTGTTCGTTCTCGACAACTTCCTCGATTCGCTTCGCGTATATCCCAAAGAGGTTCCCGGCATGCGGCCCGATCCTACGGACGGAATTGCACTGCGCAACGAGATGCTCAAGGAGATGGAGTCGCAAAATGGATTGGCTCGCGTCATTACGCTTAAAGCGTCCGTGTCTGTCCCCGGCGCTCTGGAGGGGGAGACCGTTTGCGCTTGGCTTCCCGTCGCGGCTGCCTGCCGTCAGCAGTTTCGGGTCGAGATTCTCGACATGACGCCGGAGGGTGCTGTTGCTCCCGCGAATGCTTCGGCTCGTACCGTCTCGTGGTCTTCTTCGAGCGAGCGCTCATTCTCGGTGACTTATCGTTATCGCATCGATGCTGCTTATTGTGATGTCTACGGTGGCATACTTCCGGTTCATCCGCGTATGGACGCGCCTCTGCCCGAGGATATTTCCGAGGACCGTCCGCACATTGCATTTACGCCGTATCTGCAGCAGCTGACGGCCAGCGTTGTTGGCGGACTCGAGGATCCGCTCGATTGCGCCCGTGCTATCTATGATTACCTGACGCAGTATATCGACTATCGCTATCAGCCGCCGTACTTGCTTTTGGAATCTATTGCCGATGACTGCGCGCATTCGCTCCGCGGCGATTGCGGCGTTATGGCGCTCACGTTTATCACCATGTGCCGTATCGCGGGCGTGCCTGCCCGTTGGCAGAGCGGCCTGTACGTTGCGCCCGATTCGGTGGGGTCGCACGACTGGGCAGAGTTCTATACGCCGCAGACCGGTTGGCTCAACGCCGACGTGTCATTTGGATCTTCTGCTCGCAGGATGGGGGAGGAGTGGCGCCGCCGTCACTACTTTGGCAATCTCGACCCATGGCGTATGGTGGCCAACAATCGATTCCAGGCAGAGTTTGAGCCCTCTTTCGACGGCATGCGCGAGGACCCTTACGATAACCAGATGGGTGAGGCTTCGGTCGACGGTCGCGGATGCCGTCAGCGCGAGATGCTACGCACGGTCGAACTCATCGAAATGCTCGAAGTTCCATTTTCGGACTAATCGGTAGAAAGCTGTGATAAACTAACTCACGCATTACGTGCCCGAGTGGCGGAATTGGCAGACGCAGTGGACTCAAAATCCACCGTTGGCAACAACGTGCGAGTTCGAGTCTCGCCTCGGGCACCATACATGCAAGTGAGCGTTCAAGGGGGTTGCGGCCCCCTTTTTCGTGCCGAACTCGCGTGAGCGCGCGAAGCGTTAAGCAAACAGGCCTGCGGCCTGTTTGTAGCGGCGCGTGGCGAGGGCGCCGCGCGTCCGAAGCCCGGGGCTTCGCGAAGCGAAGGCCCTTCGAGTCTCGCCTCGGGCACCATACATGCAAGCGAGCGTTCAAGGGGGTCAAGGCCCCTTTTTCGTGTACGTAATGTGATAACGCGCTGTACGTGTTATTATTCGCAAGGCGTTGTTCCCGCAATGCCCTAAAGAGGAACCCGAGGGTTCCCACCTTTTGGCGCCAATGAGCAGCTGACTGGTCATACAACTTAGATTCCCTTCCTCAAATCGAGGAAGTCTATGTGTACGACCTGGTTGCTGAGAAGCGCCGGGTTATTTTTTTATGAATGGAGGTAGGGAAAATAGCTAAGTCTGATGACACCCGCATCAACGACGAGATTACTGCATCTTCGTGCCGTTTGATTGGCGTCGATGGCTCTCAGCTCGGCCTGTTCGCCATCCGCGATGCCCAGCGCGTCGCCGACGATCAGGGTCTCGACCTGGTCGAGATCGCTCCCAACGCGGAGCCGCCGGTCTGCAAGGTCATGGACTACGGTAAGTTCAAGTACCAGCAGGCCATGAAGGCCAAGGCTGCTCGTAAGAACCAGTCCAAGGTCGAGGTCAAGGAAATGAAGTTCCGACCCAAGATCGACGTTGGCGACTACGAGACCAAGAAGGGCCACGTTCTGCGTTTCCTCAAGAAGGGCGCACGCGTTAAGATCACCATCATGTTCCGCGGCCGTGAGATGGCTCACCCGGAGCAGGGCCTTAACGTTCTCGAGCGTCTCGCCGAGGATCTCAAGCCTTACGCTACGGTCGAGTCCAAGCCTAAGATGGAAGGCCGTAACATGCTTATGCTGCTCGCCCCGATTAAGGGCGCCTTCGATGAGGATAAAGCGGCAAGCGATACTAAGTAACTAGTGTTCTGTAACCGATTAAGGAGTATTTCATGCCTAAGATGAAGTCCCACAGCGGCACCAAGAAGCGTTTCCGCAAGACTGGTACCGGCAAGCTTATGCGCGCCAAGGCTTTCAAGAGCCACATCCTGAGCAAGAAGTCCACCAAGCGTAAGCGTGGCTTCCGTCAGGAGACCGAGATTGCCGCTGCCGACCGCAAGGTCATCAAGTCGCGTCTCGCCTAAGTTCGCGTTCCCGTTTTTCGTTTTACCGTCTAGGAGTTGATAGAACATGGCACGTATTAAGCGCGCTGTTGCCGCCAAGAAGAAGCGCCGTACCGTTATGCACCGTGCGAAGGGTTACTACGGTGCCGCTTCGCGTACTTACAAGCATGCTAAAGAGCAGGTCCAGCACTCCCTGCAGTATCAGTATCGTGATCGCCGCAACAAGAAGCGCGAGATCCGTTCTCTTTGGATCACTCGTATCAACGCTGCTGCTCGCCTGAACGACATCTCTTACTCTCAGTTCATGCACGGCCTGAAGGTTGCCGGCATCGAGCTCGACCGCAAGGTCCTGGCTCAGATGGCTTACGAGGACATCGAGTCCTTCAACGAGCTGGCTACCATCGCCAAGAAGGCTCTCGAGGCCTAATAGATTCTCTTGAATCGCTAGGGGAGTGTCGCGTTGTGCGCGGCGCTCCCTCTTTTTATCTGAAGCGCGGTTTACATTGCTAAAAGCGCGGGTAGATAAACACTTACAGGTGACCGATCTCTATATATTCCTGAACCAAAGGGTCATCATCTGATACGTGCGGAAGATCCGCACCAGTCTTTCTATTACCTATAGAAAGCAATATGTTGTGTAGGACTTGTGAAGAGTGGAATTGACGTCCCACAGAGCTTCGCGGTCTGGCAATATATCTCCTTGCCGCGCGGCCCGGTGGAACCGGGAACCAGCGC
>CATZKS010000158.1 GCA_958421035.1 uncultured Collinsella sp.
AAGAGAAGAGGCGGGGCATGCCCCGCCTCTTACACCACATCTCTGCGCGCTACCATTACTTATCGCTAAAGAGCCAAAATGATCTCAAACATATGTGACTAACTTGGCAACAGTACTCATATTTGGCATTTTTTGACCACGGGGTATCTAACCAACCCCCTAAACAGCCTCCAAACGCCTATTTTACCGCGCGCTCAGCCGCCTCGATCACGTGCTTGGCGAGAATTGCTGTCGTCACGGCACCCACGCCACCCGGCACGGGGGTGATTGCGCCAACAACCGGCTCCGCGGCATCAAAATCGACGTCGCCGACCAGCTTGCCAGCGGCTTCGTCCCAATTAATGCCAACATCGATAATCGCCTGGTCCTCGCGGACCGCATCTGCGCCAATCGTGCGCGCGCGTCCAACGGCGGCAACCACAATGTCGGCAGCACAGCACTCGGCGGCAAGATCGCGCGTATGCGTATGGCACGTCGTCACGGTTGCGTTGCGCGCCGTAAGCATGGCGGCAACGGGGCGGCCAATTACCAGTGAGCGTCCGACCACGGCAACTTTGGCGCCGTCCAGCTCAACGCCGTAATGATCCAGCAAAGCAAGCACGGCTTCAGCTGTGCAGGGGGCAAAACCCTCGCCGCGCCCCGAAAGCGTGGTGAGCAGCGAAGCCGGCGTCATGGAGTCAACGTCCTTGGCGGGATCGAGCGCTGCGGCGACGGCGTTCTCGTCAAGGCCGGCGGGCAGCGGGCGAAACATCAGACAGCCATGAACAGCCGAGTCGGCATTGATGTCCTCGATGGCCGTCAACAGCTCGTCTTGCGAAACACCGGCAGGAAGCAACACGCGACGCGCCTCGATGCCAACCTTTTCGCAGCGTTTAAGGGCGCCGCGCTCGTAGGATAGGTCGTCCTCGCGTTCACCCACACGCACGATAGCAAGCGTCGGAACAACACCGCGTTCGCGCAGCGCAGCGCAGCGGGCAGCGAGCTCCTCAGTCAAAGCGCGGGCGACGGGAGCACCCTTCAGTAGCTCAGCCATGGCTATCCCCTCTTTCTTGCAGCGTCGGAGGCGCGGCGCGCCAGCGCATCGGCGCGCGGCAACCATGTGTCGAGCAACTCATCACACGCCGTCTCGAGCTCCTCGGCGCGTGCACGATCCTTCATAGACGTGGTGTTCGCAAAGAGCGTCAAGCTCGCGCCCTGCATGGCGGCGCGGCAGAATACGGCGCCGCACGCCACATCGGACAGCAGCTGACGCGAACCCTTGTCGGCCATGTCCTCGAGCAGCGCCAGTGCGCGCCCGCAGGCATCCATAATGCGATACGGCGGCATAGCGGCCACATGCAGCGCATCCTGAATCGCAGCCGGTCGGGCCGGGTCCTCACGCGGAATACCGTACGCAGTGGACACCTGGCCGTACGCACGAACGTCCTCGGCGACCAGACCCACAAGCTCCTGCGCCAACTCGTCTGCCTGGGCAAACGCACGCGTCAGGTCATCCGCACGATCAGCAAGCGCGGGATTGGTCGCACCGTAGCGGGCAACCATTCCGCACAGCGAGGCGCCCAGCGCGCCCACAAAAGCGCTCGCGCTGCCACCACCGGGAACTGGCTCGCGCGCGGCCAGCGCCTCGGCAAAACCGCGACAGGTTTTATCCATCATCTCTTGGCTCATACGCACACGCACCTTCAAGTCATATATATCGGTCGGGCGGCCGACGTCGGCCGACCGCATCGATCACGTAATGGTGCTAAGTCTAGCCCATAAGTACGCGAGCGTCAGCGCACCTGGCCATCGCGGATTTCTATGGCACACGATCCTTGATTATCAACTTCATCCGAACACCTCCCACATTCATCCGCACATGTGCGGATGAATGTGGGAACCCGATACCCTGAGGGCCGGATCGGCCGGCCCCGGGAGATCGGAGGACGGCATGTCCGGAAAGAAGAAGAGTGGCTCCGCGAGGGCGGTTCCGAGGGCCTACGGAAGGCTCACGAGGCACGAGCGGGACACGGTCCAGAGGATGCTGGAGCGCAGGGCGTCGTGCAGGGAGATCGCGAGGGAGCTGGGCAGGTCGCCCTCGACGGTGAGCGCCGAGGTGGCGTCGCACAGGTTCGTGACGGCGCCGAAGGCCAGGCGCGGCGAGCGCGTGGACGCCTCCGCCGACCTGTCGGCGGCCTGCCCGCGCCTGGCCGCGTGGCCGCGCTGCTGCAACGGGTGCGGCCGGTACCGCGCGATCGGCTGCAAGCGCCGCCCCCACGTCTTCTACGAGGCCCGGGCCGCGCAGCTGTGCGCCGACTCGGTCCTCGTCTCGTCCAGGCGCGGGATAGACGCCGACGAGCCCGCCGCGGCGGCCAGGCTGGAGGCCATCAGGGACTGCCTGCGACGGGGGCTGTCGCCCGAGCAGATGGCGGCGCGCAACGGCGGGCCCGTGGACCTGTCGCCGTCGACCATCTACCGCTGGGTCTCGGCGGGCTACGACGGCATGACCAACATGGAGCTCAGACGCAAGGTCGGCTACAGGCCGAGGAAGCGCGCCGCGGGCCGGGCGGCGACCCGCCACTCCGCCCGCAGGTCGCATGCCGCGTTCCTCGCCCTCGGGGAGGACGCGTGCGCCGCGGCCTGGGAGATGGACACCGTCGAGGGCGCCCGGGAGGACTCCGCCTGCCTGCTCACGCTGCTGCACCGCCCCAGCAGGCTGCAGCTCGCGCTGCCGCTGGCGGAGAAGACCGCCGGGTGCGTCGCGGACGCCCTGGAGGGCGTCCGGGCCATCCTCGGCGCCGACGGGACGCGCCGCGTGTTCCGCGCCGTCCTCACCGACAACGGCGCCGAGTTCTCCGACGAGGCGGCGATCGCGGCGCTGCTCGGCGAGGGGCCGGGCGAGACGAGGCTGTTCTACTGCGACCCGAGGCGCAGCGACCAGAAGGGCGCCTGCGAGCGCAACCACGTCGAGATCAGGAAGCTGCTGCCCAAGGGCGCCGGGATCAGGTTCGACCGGCTCGCCCCGGCCGACCTGGCGCTGGCCATGTCGCACGTGAACTCCGAGCCCCGCGGCGCGCTCGGCTTCGCGACGCCCGCGCGCGCCTTCAGGGCGATGCTCGGGGAGGACGCGGCGGCGCTGCTGGACGCCTACGGCGTGGGGGACGTGCCGCTCGGCGACCTCGACCTGACGCCGGGGCTCATCGAGAGGGCGCGCGCAGAGAGGGGCGATGCCCCGCTGGCCTAGCCTGGAAGAAAAACGGAATAGACGGGCCGACCGTCCGGCTGAGTCTGGGAAGAGGTGCCGGGCGGCGGGCGGAGCATGGCCACCGGACCCATCGAAACACATCTCCACCGTTCCTTCAACTGGGAAAATGCCGCCCCCGGGTCCCGGATGGGGCCTCGGGGGCGTTCGGCTAACTGCGGGAATGGCCTATTTGCTCAATGTGTTCGGCTGAGATCGGAAATCAACC
>CATZKS010000159.1 GCA_958421035.1 uncultured Collinsella sp.
CGTTGGTTGCGTCAAAGTGCACTTCGCCGTCTACGCGAGCGCCGTAGAGCCAAAACGGAACATAGACGCCTTGGACCTCGTCGATGTGGTTGCCGGTGACAAAGCTCTTGGGCAGCAAGATTTTGCCCTTGTAGTGCTCCTTGAGCGCAGCCAAGACATCGTCACGCCCGAGCTTAAACGGAATCACCAGGTCGGGAGAGAAGTCGCCCGAGAGCTGGCCAGGTGCCACGGCGGGATTGCCGCAGTACGGGCAGGTGGTGACGGCGACGGTGCCGTCCGAGATCAGCTCGGCGCCACACGACGAGCAGATATAGCCGGAGTTTTCGGCAAGCTCCTGCACCGCATCGTCGGATGCGGGCTTGGATGTTGCGGCCGCCGCATCGGCTTTGGCATCTGCCTTGCCCTGGCGCTCGCGATAGAGGGCCTCGACTTCTTCGACTTCAAAACGCGAGTCGCAGTAGTCGCAGACGAGCTTTTGCTCGGCGCTGGCAAAATGCAGCGGGCCGCCACACGCGGGGCACTGATAGTTAACGCTTTCGAAGGCCATGGTCGGTCCTTTCCGTGCCGGGGGCTATGCGCCGATGGCGCCGCCGCAGTATTCGCAGCGTCCACTGGCATCGGGAATGGTGGTGGCACCGCAGAAGGGACAGGTCACCGCAGTCTTGGGGGCCTTGGCGGCAACGACGCTGTCGCGCGTCTCCTGACGCAGCTGCACCAGCGCATCGCGGACTTCGGTTGCCTGGCGCTTGGCCTCGCGGTACTCGATGGATCCGCGCTGCTCAATGGTGGAGTCGTTCACGCGCAGGTCGATCTCGGTAAAGTACGGCGTGTTGACGTGGATGGTCAGATTGAAGTCGTAATCCAGGTCGTAGCGCGGCGGGTCATAACTCTCGCGCTCGCCGTCCTTGGTCTCGCGATAGATCTCGGTGCGGTGCTCGTCGATATCCATATCGCAGCCGAGTACCTGCGAAAACTCGATGATGTCGGGATTGGCGTCACGCCAGCGCGTCTGCGAGGTAATGATCAACAGGCCCGCGTCCTCGTCGAGCATGATATTGGTGCGCCCGGCCGAGAGCGTGCGCGTGGGATTGAACGATGCCAGGCGCTCGGCATTGGCCTCGCGATAGGCGAGCTGCTCGCGAATGTCGTCCGCGGTGCTAGAGCGATAACCGCCAAAGAAGGGGGAGAGCTTGCCGACGCACTCTTTGCACAGGTAGCCTTCATTGATCTTGGTCTTACCTAGAAGTCCCAGCTCGGTACCGCAAATCGCGCACTCTTTCTTCTCGAACATCTTGTCAAAGAAGCCCATGATTGCCTCCCATCAACAGGTAGCGTGTGTCACTTTTGATGATGGGGGAGCGCGCGATCCTTCGCGATACCCAGACGGCTCAACGAGTCTCCACAACTGGGACACATGGCCCATTTTTGACTAGTCATTGGGGACGTTCTTCGGCCACTCATTGGGGACGTACTTAAATGAGTGGCAGCTGGGACACTCCTGGCCGAGCTAGAGGTTGCGCGTGTCCCTTCTGGTCCATGCGGCTCAAAATCGCGGCGTGATGTGGACGGCTGGGGTCGAATTGGCAGCATTTCGGGCCTGGCTTCGATATTGAGACTGGTTCTTTATTAAAATAGATTTACAGACATTTGAGTGGCGGGGGGGGGTATCCATGAGGGGTACGGGAGACACAACCTCATATTTGCGTCGGGGCATTCGGGAGATTATATGCCTGGCGCTGTTCTTCTTCACGTTTTTGGCGTGTGAGTATCTCTTTGATGCGCGCATGGCCGAGTTCGTGTCTCCGAACGAGGTCGTTATTTATGAGAGCCTTGTCCTCGGCGCGAGCGTGATTGGCTTTTTTGTGCGTCCCATTCTGTATTATCACCGTCCCCATGCCATCGACGCAACGAGTGACGTCACGGGCGTTTTGCTGGTGGCGGCATTGCTGCTGTTGATTATGGCGGTTCAGGTTGAGGTAATAATTGTCGGCGGTTTGGTGGCGTGCTGTGCGCTGGGCTACTGCGGATCGACTGCTCACGCAAACTTTGCGCGGCGCTTTGCGCGGACGCCCTGCTTGGCGCGCGCCGCCGCACTTTCTTACGCCATGGGCGTTCTGGTGCAGGTCCTCAACCACATGGTGATGCCTGCCGGCATTCCTCAGCAGGCTGTTCTGGTTGTCTGTGCGATCGCGCAGGTGGCGTTGCTCCACGGTGCCCGGCGCGCCAAGCTGCGCGACGAGTCCGATCCTAACTTTGAACCCAGTGCTGCCGGGCTTTCGGTAGATGCTTTGGAATATGGCGCCAAGTGGCATGACGATCCCGAGGCAAAGACGGCGTTCCGCCGCACTGTAGCTCGCTTGACCGTGGCGACAGCGTATCTTTCCGGCATATTCGCCGCTCTCAACGCGGGCCTCACAACCCTGCATGCTACCGGAGCCGTCGATTTGGGCGATTGGCCGCGCCTGCTGCTTGTCATGAGCTCGTTGGCCGCCGGCGTCCTATTTGACCTGCACGGCCGCTCGTATATGAATATCGGCATGACATGTGCCGCCATGCTGTCCACGCTTTCGTTCTTTGTGCTCATCATCGACGGCAACGGCGGCAACGAGCTTGCTGCCACGATCATCTTTTATCTGGGTTCGGGCTTTTTCGTGGTGTTCTTTACCACAAAATTCGCCGCCATCTCGCTCTATGCGCGCTGGTCATATTTTTGGCCGTGCATGGGTCGCGTCGTCAACAACGTGTGCTCGATGCTCGTGACGGCGCCGGCGGTGGCGATCATCTCGAGTCAAAACCTGCTAGCGGCAGTCGGCGCGGCGCTCGTGATGTTTGTGGGTATTGCGATTACGCTGCTGGGACAGTTGGGGCAACGGGCCGATGATGTCGTGATGCAGGATGACCTTCCGCTTGCCACCGACGATCTTGGTGGGGATCTTGCGCCCACATGCTCCGACCCCGCGCCCGTGGAGGCAGCGGAGCTCACGTCCGATGAACGCCTCGATGCTTTCGTCGCCACCTTTGGGCTTACAGAGCGCGAGCGCGATATTCTTGAGGTCTTGGTCGTTTCGGACCAGAGCGTTCAGGACATCGCCACAACGCTCTTTCTTTCGCGCTCCACGCTCTATCGCCACATTTCCTCGATCAACAAAAAGGCCGGTACCGCCTCGCGTGTGGCCCTTATCAACTTCTTCTGGTCCTGGACACCCAAGGACTAGCTAACCTCCCAATAAGTTGCGGTGAAATAGTTCCTGTTTAAAGTCACGCGGCTTTAAACGGGGGTGCGGACAGAAAGTTGGACCGCGGGGCGGTCCGGACTGGAGGTTCGCATG
>CATZKS010000160.1 GCA_958421035.1 uncultured Collinsella sp.
GCCCGCTGAGCTGGGCCTATGCCGGAATCTCTCCCACAGAAACCACCGAAGAGCCCATTATTCCCGTATGAAATCGGCACCCCTGAAGCCCCGTTCGAGGAATAATTGCGCGCTAAAATACAGCAAGATACACGGCGTTATTCGGCGGCATTCGGGGTTGTCGAAACTGCGGAAACCGATTTCCGCGTTTCTTTATTCCCGTTTGTTGACCTGGGCAAATACAATTGAAAAGGGTTTGAATCCGCCTCGCAGTTTCAACTCAGTTTCGACCGTTCGAAACCGGCCTTCGGGGGACCCGAATTGTGAATTATTCCCGCAGGGCCTAATTATTCCCGTACCGCCGAGTACTCCGCTGTACCGCCCAGTAGGGATAGACGGGAATAATTGGGTCGTTTTCCCAGGTAGAGATACAAAAAGAAAGCCCTCGAACCAGAGGGTTCGAGGGCTGTTATTCCCACTATTTCGCTGGTGGCTTCGTCCTGCGGCGATGCCGAAACAGTATCAGGCGGTACTCGGCAGCACCAAAACGCGAGTTCAGAAGCCAGTTCCCGTTATTCCCACTCGATGGTCGCGGGCGGCTTGGACGTGATGTCGTAGCACACGCGGTTGGCGCCAGGAACCTCGGCAACGATGCGGCCAGAGATGCGGGCCAGTACGTCATAGGGCAGCTTGGCCCAGTCGGCGGTCATGGCATCGCTGGACTCGACGGCACGCAAGATGATCGGGCGCTGGTAGGTGCGCTCGTCGCCCATAACGCCAACGGACTTGATGTCAGGCAGGACCGCGAAATACTGCCAGCAGCTGTGCTCGGAGTTGCGCTCGCCGGTCTGCTCAAACAGACGCTGGTTGTAGGCGTCGAGCTCCTCGCGCACGATGGCATCGGCGTTCTTGAGGATCTCGAGCTTCTCCTTGTCGACCGCGCCGATGATGCGGATGGCCAGGCCCGGGCCCGGGAAGGGCTGACGGAACACGATGTGACCCGGCAGGCCCAGCGCCAGACCAAGCGCGCGGACCTCGTCCTTAAAGAAGTGGTCGAGCGGCTCAATGAGGTCGAAGTGCACGCCCTCGGGGAACGGGATCAGGTTGTGATGGCTCTTGATAGTGGCCGTCTTGCCGCCCGTCTTGCGAGCGCCGGACTCGATGATGTCGGGGTAGATAGTGCCCTGAGCCAGGTACTTGACCGGCTTACCATCGGTCTCGAGCTGCTGCGCCACGGCGAAGAACTCTTTCCAGAACTGCGTACCGATGATGCGGCGCTTCTCCTCGGGCTCGGTCACGCCGGCCAGAAGCTCGGCATAACGGTCCTCGGCGTGGACGTGGATAAAGTCGACGTCAAACTGCTTGGTGAAGACCTCCTCCACCTGCTCGGGCTCGCCTTTGCGCAGCAGACCGTGGTTGATGAACACGCAGGTCATCTGCTTGCCTACGGCGCGGGCGCCCAGCGCAGCCACGACGGAGGAGTCGACGCCGCCGGACAGGGCCAGAATCACGCGGTCGTTGCCGACCTTCTCGCGGAACTCGGCCGTCATGGTCTCGA
Source organism: uncultured Collinsella sp. (assembly GCA_958421035.1). Lineage (GTDB taxonomy): Bacteria > Actinomycetota > Coriobacteriia > Coriobacteriales > Coriobacteriaceae > Collinsella. The sequence continues at coordinate 1,538 of CATZKS010000160.1, forward strand.
CCAGGTTGTCCATGCTCCAGTTGGGCTCCAGGCCGCAGATCTCAAACAGGAAATTGCTCAACAGCTGCTGACCGTACTCGGAGTGCTTGACCTCGGGGTGGAACTGCGTGGTGAAGATCTTGCGCTCAGGGCACTCCATGGCGGCAACCGGGCACACGTCGGTGCTGGCGGTAACGGTAAAGCCCTCGGGCACCTCGGACACGGCGTCGCGGTGGCTCATCCACACGGTTTGCTCCATGGGCGTGGAGTTAAAGAGCTTGGCGCCGGCAGTACGCGTAATAGTGGCACGGCCGTACTCGCCCACCTCGGAGTGACCGACCTTGCCGCCGAGCGTCACGGCCGTGATCTGATGGCCGTAGCAGAAGCCCAGGACGGGAAGGCCCAGGTCAAAGATGGCGGGGTCGATGGACGGAGCGTCCTCGGCGTACACGGAAGCCGGACCGCCGGAAAGGATGAGCGCAGAGGCGTTCATCTCGCGAATCTCATCGGCCGAGATGTCGCAGGGGACAATCTCGGAATACACGTTGAGGTCGCGGACGCGACGGGCAATGAGCTGACCGTACTGCGCACCAAAGTCGAGTACGAGGACCTTTGCGGAAGCCTTTTGATCCATGGTTTCCCCCTCTTGTTGGCGGGGAGCCGGTGCCCACCCGCGCGAATGAACGAAAATAACCTCCATAGTGTACACGTTATATGGGGTTTCTCGTCCCTCGCAGCCATCAGCGCACGGCAAACGCACGACCTGGGCCCCTATTTGACGGCAATTGAAGTGTTACCAAACGTTGCAGATGATGTAATACGTTTGAACATTGGACGCCCTGTGCCACAATACTGCCGAACGACTCCGCCTCTGCGGCGGCAAATACGATAGGAATACCAGCATGAAGCGCATCCTTCTCATCGCCACGGGCGGCACCATCGCATCGACCGAGGACGGCAACGGCCTCTCCCCCGCCCTGACCGGTGAGGAGCTCGCCCAGAGCGTCCCCGAGATCTCGGGCCTCTGCGAGCTCGACGTGGTACAGCCCATGAACATCGACAGCACCAATATGCGTCCCAGTGACTGGATGCGTATCCGCGACGTCATCGTCGAAGGCTATGCCGACCACGACGGCTTCGTGATTCTGCACGGCACCGACACCATGAGCTATACCGCGGCAGCACTTTCCTATCTGATTCAGGACAGCCCCAAGCCCATCGTACTCACCGGCTCGCAAAAGCCCATGGGCAATCCCTTTACCGACGCCAAGCTCAACCTGTACCAGAGTCTGCTCTATGCGCTCGATGAGCATTCGCACGATGTGTCGATTGTGTTTGGTGGCGTCGCCATTGCCGGCACGCGCGCCCGCAAGCAGCGCACCATGAGCTTTAACGCGTTCATTAGCGTCAACTATCCGCCCATTGCCTACATCCGCAACGACCGCATCGTGCGCAACGGGCTTCACGGCACGCATCAGGGCGAAAACCCGGTGCGCTTCTACGACAGCATCGACCCGCGCGTATTTGTACTCAAGCTTACGCCCGGCGTAAACCCGGGCATCCTCGACGCCCTTGCCGACAGCTACGACGCCGTGATTCTGGAGACCTTTGGCATTGGCGGTATCCCCGAGTTTGGCGAGGCGGGCGAGTCATTCCAGGAGGCGATTTTCCGCTGGGTCGATTCGGGCCGCACCGTCGTTATGACCACGCAGGTCCCCGAAGAGGGCCTCGATCTGGGCGTTTATGAGGTCGGCCGCGCTTACGCCGATCATCCGGGCATTCTGCGCGGCG
>CATZKS010000161.1 GCA_958421035.1 uncultured Collinsella sp.
GGGCTTTTCTGATCAAAAACTGCAATTACTGGCGGCTCCCTTTCGTCTCACCGAAAGGGAAACTGACGTGTTGTTACTTTTGGCCAGAGGAAGAACACAATTAGCAATTGCAAAAAAGCTTTCTATCGCAAAAGGAACAGTTCATACGCACGTCATTCATATCTACCAAAAATTTGGAGTCAACAGCCAGGAAGAGCTGATTCAGCTTATAGAAGACGACGCTGACTAACTAAAAGTTAAGTGAATATGTGTTGATCCAATAATTGAACAGCAGTATTTGATCGATTACTGCACCATCAAAACTGATTCGTCTACAAAAGAGCTGTTTATCGGACAAAAAATCCGAAGAGTCACGCCGAAGAGTTGGTTTCCCGCGCATATTGTGAGGGGCGGAACATATCCTAGAATCATGCTCCGCCCAATGCAGTGCCCTGCCGCAAACGACAGTCTCTCGACTTTTAAATTACTCCAAACCAGCCAACTCTCGTCCAACCAGATACCCAAAGGTCAAACATCGGCCCATACTGTTTGCATTGCAAATGGTCGGATAATCGACGGCGTAGAGTCCACCTGATACATTTCCAATAGCATAAAGACCTTCTATTACTTCGTCGTTCTCATTAAGAACTTGGGATTTGGAATTCACGATAAGACCACCAGGAGCAACTATGTGCTTATTGCGCCGTTTTTGCTACACCGTTCCACGCTCCACTGCTACAGCGTTCCATGGCAGACTGCCACGTAGCAATGCGGGTTGCTCTGATTGCGAGGGGCGCGCAAGCGCCCCTCTTGGCCAATACGGCCGGTTATGCTCTTAGCCGATGCGCTTGCGCATTGACTCGTCGCCTTCAATATGGATGACGTCCGACCGATAGACTATGCGGTCGATGACGGCATCTGCGATTGCTCCTTCCCCGAGCTTTGAATGCCAGCCTGCTGGCGAGAACTGCGAGCAAATCAATAAGGACCCGCTGCGCAAGCGCGCCTCGACTATCTCTAAAAGCTCGCGCGCCGCCTTCCCCTCGAGCTTTTCCAAAAGCCAATCGTCCAGTATCAGCAAGTCGCATTTCGTGTAGCGCTTCTTCGCCTTGAGCCAATCCTCGTTCTTGCTCACGTTCAGCTCGTCGAGCATTTCGGGCAACCGGACGTACCTTACGCTGAAGAAGGCGTTGCAGGCCGCCACCCCGAGCGCGCAGGCAATCCAGCTCTTGCCGGCGCCCGACGCGCCCGTGATCACGACGTTGCGGTGGCCTCTTATCCATGTGCAGTTGGACAGCTCTATCAGTTTCGTGCGGTCGAGCTTGCGATCCGCGTCGTAGCGGACATCGGCAATGTTCGCCTCGGGATCGGAGAAGCCGGCCTGGCGCAACAGCCTCGTCCTCCTGTTGATGCGGCGCGCGTCCCATTCGGCATCGACTATCATGGCGAACCTCTCGTCGAAGGTCATCTCTGCCACTCCTTGCGATTCCTCCTGGTCGCGATACGCTTGCGCCATCACCGACATCCTCATGCCATAGAGTTTGTCCATCGTCGTCTGGCTCGCCGTCATTATTCATCGTCCCCCTCGCTCAAGTTCCGGTAGTAGTCGCCTCCGCGCAGATACGCTCCGGCGTTTTGGTCCTCGGGCCCTGCGGCCCCCATCTCCGAGATAATCGATTTGATCGTCTTGTAGCTCGGCCTGGGCGTTAGAGAGCAGGCCTTGGCGCACGCCTGCTCGAGCATCTCCCTTCCGTGCTTCTTCGCGAGCGCCAGCACCGCGCGGCACGAGCGGTAGGACTGCTGCTCGATCTTGCGCGACCTCAAGATGGCATCGACGGCTTCCCCGCAGGACGGGCCGATCCCGGCCGCCCATTTACGGAAGCGCTTCGCGTCCCACTCCACAAAGTCGCGATGGGAATCGGGCATGTGGTCGGGGTTGGTGCGGTAGCTTCCCCTAGGGCCGTAGATGCGCTCGTGCATGGCGATTCGCTCGCCGTCGCAGGCCACCCAAACAGCGGATCTGGTGGCGCATAGCTCCACCTCGCGCTTGACGTAGCTGAACGGAACCGAGTACCAGCATCCGTCAAACGAGACGTGGTAGTTAAAATTAACAGTGACAACCTTGCGGGTAACCATCTCGTAGGGCTTGCCCGGCAGCGGGATGAGCAGCGGCTTCTCTTGGCGGACGAAGACCTCATCCCTGCTGCCCTCGCGCTTCTGGAACGGACGGGCGTTGATCTCGCGCACCTTCTCCAAAAGAGCCTCGTTCAGCTGCCGGAGAGAGGTGAACAGCTGGTTGCGAAGGGGCGCGATGGCGCGCTGCTCGATGACCCTCACGCTCATCTCCACCGCCCCCTTGTCCCTCGGCCTCCTGGGGCGCGCGGGCACGACGGCGCACCCGTAGTACTCGGCCATCCTGCGGTACTGCTCGTTGATCACGAGCTCTTCGACGGTGTTCTTGACGACGCCCTGCTTGAGGTTGTCGGGAACCACTATCGGCACGCTGCCGCCGAAGAAGGCGAAGGCGTGGACGTGGGCCTCGACCCAGGACTCCGCTCTCATGTTGTAGGCGCCCTCGGCGAACATCTCGCCCGAATAGGGCAAGCACGCCACGAAGACGTAGACTTTGCGCGCCTCGCCGGTGTCGGCGTCGAGCACCTCCATGGTGTCGCCGACGTAGTCGACCTGCATCTCCTGGGCGGGTTTGCGCTCGATGCGCATGGAGACCTTGTTGGCGGCCGCCCAGGCGCGGTGCTTCTGGCAGAAGGCGGAGTACAGGTAGGGTTCCATGCCCGATGCCAGGGCGTCCTCGCAGTACTCCCTCCAAAGCGTCAGCATGGTCATGCCGGGACGGTTCATCTCCTTGTCGATGCGGGGATGGTCGATCTCCGCCTTCGACATATCGGATCGCTCCTTTGCCGGATAGATGACGGCTCGAATCGCCGCATCGTTCATCTCCTCCGGCAAGGGCCACTCGAGGCCGTGCGCCTTCGCGCGGGTGGTCACCGCCCTTACCGTTGCGGTGGAGCACCTGCACGAGAACGCTGTGTTCCTGACACTCACCCCCATCGCCCTTTGCCGAAGTATTTCTCTGTACTTGACCATTTTTTCTTCCTTTCTCGCAATGGTCCGATGGGCACTTTTGTGCCCATCGGAATTGTGGCGGAAAAGGAAGCGCCCCTTTCGGGGCGCGTGGCAATTTAGATTGTTAGGGTGTGGCAGTCTGCCATGGAGCGCTGTAGCAGTGGAGCGTGGAACGGTGTAGCAAAAGCGCTGCAATAGTCA
>CATZKS010000162.1 GCA_958421035.1 uncultured Collinsella sp.
GAGGCGATCGCTCAGGGAATCAAACACTGGTTACTCCTTAGTTGGACTCGCCCACCAGGGCGCGGCAGAAATCTTTGGCATTGAACTCCTGCAGGTCATCGACCTGCTCGCCCACGCCGATGCGCAGGATGGGAAGCTTGAGCTTCTCGGCCACGGCCATGGCGATACCGCCCTTTGCCGTGCCGTCGAGCTTTGTCATGATAATACCGTCCAGACCCAGCGCCTCGTTAAACTCGAGCGCCTGGTTGAGGCCGTTTTGGCCCGTTGCGGCATCGATCACGAGCACGACATAGACGGGCATGGGGCCGGCGGCCATATTGGCGGCGCGCTTACGGGTCACATTGACCACCTTGGCAAGCTCGCGCATGAGCTCGGGGCTCGTGTGCAGACGACCGGCGGTATCGATGAGCACCAGGTCGCTGCCGCGCTTGTCGGCCTCGTCGAGCACGTCGTAGCAAACACTTGCCGGGTCGGAGCCGCGGTCGCGCTTGATGACGGGGACGCCAGCTCGCTGGCCCCACACATCGAGCTGCTCGATAGCTGCAGCGCGGAAGGTATCGGCCGAACCGATCACGACGTTCTTGCCGCGGGCGGCCATGGCGCTCGCGATCTTACCGACCGTCGTGGTCTTGCCGGCACCGTTAATGCCCACAAACAGCACGCAGCTCGGCGTATCGGAGAACGGATCGCGCTCGATGGGCACAAAGTGCTGCTCAAGCTGCTCGGCCAGGGCGCGACGGAGTTGCGGGGCGGTCTTGAGGTTCTTCTTAGCCGCGGCATCACGCAGGTCATCGGAGACCTTTATGGCGACCTCGGCGCCCATGTCACCCATGACGAGGGTGTCCTCAAGGTCCTCCCAAAAATCCTCGTCGACCTCGCCGCCAAAGTAGAAGACCTCGTTGAGGGCCTCGCGGCTGCGCTCAAGTCCGCGCGAGAGAGCATCGAAGAATCCCATTATGCATTCACAACCTTTCCGGTTTCGCGATCGAGTTTTTGCGAGACGACGCGACTGACGCCGTCGGCTTGCATCGAGACGCCATAGAGGACGTCAGCGTCCTCCATAGTACGGCGCTGATGCGAAATGACCAAGAGCTGCGTATCGGAACGCAACACATCGAGCGCGCCGATGAGCTTGGACAGGTTGGCGTCATCGAGTGCCGCCTCGACCTCGTCCAGCACATAGAACGGCACCGTGCGCGTGCGGTACACAGCAAAGAGGAGGGCGAGCGCCGTCAGGCTCTTCTCGCCGCCCGACATGAGCATCATCTTGGTGATGCGCTTGCCGCGCGGCTGCGCCACGACCTCGATACCCGTCTCGGCAGGATGCTCGGGATCGGTCATCTCCAGATGAGCCTGGCCGCCCGGGAAGAGCATAGCGAAGATCTCGCGGAAGTTCGCGTCGACCTTCTCAAACGTCACCAGGAACGCCTTGCGCATCTTGCGATCAATGGCCACCGTGATCTTGGTGAGCGCCTTGCGTGCGCTCTCCAGATCGGCCAGCTGCTCCTCGATGTAGTCGGCGCGGCGCTTGAGCTGCTCGTACTCCTCCATGGCAACTTGGTTAACGGGACCAAGGTTGTTGATCTGGCGCACAAGCTGGTTGAGTTCGCGCTCGGCGGCATCGCGGTCCGTGGGCGCCGGAAGCATGAGCGCTTCCTCGAGCACCGTCGTGCCATCGGCGGTAATGGCCTTGATGGCAGCCTCGACCTGCACCTCGAGCTTGCCACGCGCGACCTTGAACTCGTTTTGCGTCGCCGTGGCGGCATCAACCCGCTCCTTGGCACGGGAGACCTCGGCCTTGGCATCCTCGATGGTCTTCTTGAGCGAAGCGGAGTCCGCCTCCTCCAGAGAGGCCTGGTCACGCAGGCGCGCTGCCCAATCCGACGCGCGTTCCAACAGGGCAGAATAGCGTTCGTGCATGGGATCGACGCGCAGGCGCAGCAGCTCGAGCGAGCGCGAGGCCTGGCGTGTTCCGCGGATACGACGGTCGATGCCCTCAAGACGATGCTCCAGGTCGGGCACGCGGCCCTTCAGCGAACGCAGGCGTTCACTCGTCTGGGCTAGGCGAACCTTGGCGTCGGCGAGCTTGCCGGCAGCTTCGGAATCGTCACGGCGAACGCGGTCGAGTTCGTCGTTGGCCTCGGCAATCTGCAAGCCCAGATCGCTTGCCTGCGCGCGGGCCTCGTCACGCGAACGGGTGAGCTCGTCAACGCGCGGGCGCGCAGCGCGAACGGCTTCGGCGGCCTGCTCGCGGCGCTTGGAGATGCGCACGCGCTCGACCTCGGCATTGTTGGCGCTTTGCTCCAAGCGGCCGATCTCGGAGAGCAGCGAGCGGCGCTCGCCCTCAAGACGGGCAATCTCACCGGCGGCATCGCCCTCAGCGGCACGCGCTTCCTCAACGGCCGCATTGGCCTCGATGACCTGATCCGACACATGCTCAAACACAGCGGCCAAATCGGGCTCAAGCCCCTCCAGCTCGCGAATGCGACGCTTACGCTCCAGAGCACCCGACGCCTCGCCGGCATCGAGGCCCACACGCACCAGGCCGCCGCAGGCGACGCGGGCGCCATCGGAGGTCACGTAAGTCACGCCGTCAACGACCGGCGCCGACAGCGCGGCAGAAAGATCGTCCACGACGTAATAGCCGCCGAGCAGCGCCTCGACGACGGGACCATAGCCTGCGCGCACGGACAGACGATCAACCAGACGGGTACCGGCAGCGCCCTCAGCGGCGGTAGAGCCGCTCACGCCACGCGCCACCAACAGCGCCTCGCCCGAAGCCTTCTTTTGGTCCAAAGCCGCACGACCGGCACGCTCAAGCGTGGCGGCGTCATCAAACAGCAGCGCATCGATATCGCCGGCGAGCAATTGCTCAACCAGGCCCTCAAGCTCGCGTGGGGCCTCGAGCACGTCGCCCAGACGACCCGAGACATCGTCGCCCAGCGCGCCCACCAGACGGCTCACGAGCGGCGAGCTGTCGGCCATGCGGGCATCAAGCTTCTTTTGGCTGGCAAGCTCCGAGCGCACCTCGGACAGCTTATTGCGCGCCTCGCTCTCGCGGGCACGCAAGTCCTTCAGGGCCGCGCGTGCCGTCTCGGTAGCCTCACGCGCATCAACCTGAGCCTGGCGCGCTTCCTCAAGAGCGCCCTCAAGCTCCTCGGCACGGTCGCGACGGCTCTCGAGCGAGGCCGTGACCTCC
>CATZKS010000163.1 GCA_958421035.1 uncultured Collinsella sp.
ATCGAGATCTTCGCCACCAACGAAGGCGGCATGAGTTTCCACGGCGGCCTGGTGGGCGGCATCATCGGTGGCGTGCTCGTGTGCCGTATGTACAAGCTCGATGCCTGGACTTTGGCAGACCTTGCGGTCATCGGTGCTCCGCTGGCCCTGTGCCTGGGGCGCTGCGCCAACTTTGTCAACGGAGAGCTGTGGGGCAAGCCGACCGATTTGCCCTGGGGCGTGATCTTTGGCGGTACCGCGGGCGATATGCCGCGCCATCCCTCCCAGCTCTACGAGGCATTCCTAGAGGGCATCGTGCTCTTCTGCATTCTGCAGGCGCTCAGCCGCAAAAAACCGCTGCTGCCCCAGGGCACGTTTATGGGCGTGTTTGTGATGGGTTACGGCATCGTCCGCTTCCTCATTGAGTTTGTGCGCGTGCCCGATGCCCAGCTGGGCTATCTGCTGGGCGGCGTCATCACCATGGGTCAGCTGTTGAGTCTGCCACTCGTGATTGCAGGCCTGGCGCTCGTCATCTTTGCCCTCCGCCGCAACCGTCCCCAGCGCGTCTACCTCGACGCCTAGCCGCCACATACCACCACAAGGGGGACAGGCACCTTTGTGGTGGTTTTGCCGGGCAACGATGGCAGAACCGTAACGTTTCCCCAGATAAAACCTGCCAAAATAAACCTGTCCCTTTTTGGCAGGTTTCTAGAAAGGCTATTCGGACTGTGAAGGATTCCGACCTCTCCGCAACGGCTGCGCGCGACGCCGCCCGCATCGTTTGGTTTAAGCGCTATCCCGCCAAGCAGACGCTCATCGCATTTTTGCTCGCCCTGCTGGCGACTACGGCGTTTTCCATCGATCCCGCCCCGGTGTCGAGCAATGCGGTCCTGGCGATCGACCCCAAGGCGACGGGCACGCTCTACGTGTGCTACGAGGTACTTCTCTCGTTTGCCGGCCATACCGACGCAGTGATGCTGCTCGCGCTTGCCTGCTTGCTCACGCTGCCGTTTCGCTATGTGTTCTTTGGCCGCGGTGACGCTTGGCGCCCGTCGATCGTGTTGCCATCGCTGTTCTTTGCCGTTTGCATGGTGTTCGGCCGTAGCTACGACCTTACCGATTCGGCAGAGATTGTGCTGGGCGACAAGGCACGCGTTATCTGCGCCTGGATTGGCGGCGCGGGCTGGATGCTTCTGGCGATTGTGGCCTTCTATCTGGCTTTTGAGTTTTTGGATTGGTTGAGCTCCCGCCGCATTCCGTTTTCGGAGACCCACTTTGGTCGCGTGTGGCGTGTTGCCCACGCCGTGCTCTCGGTCCATCCCTTTGTCGGGCCGTTTCTTGTGCTCATGATTGTCTGGGCGCCCACGCTTATCGCCTCGCTGCCCGGCCTCTTTATGGGAGATACGGGTGCGCAGATTCGCCAGTGGTTCAACTACCCCAACGGCACGAGTGACTACCTGCGTCTGCTCAATCCCAATGTGTTGCTCAACGGACATCACCCCGTGGTGCACACGGCTATCGTCGGTTCGTGCGTCCAGCTGGGGCTTTCACTGTTCAACAGCGCCAACGCAGGTCTTGCCATCTACACCTGCGCTCAGTTCGTCATTACGGCCGCCTGTATGGCCTATTCCATCTCGTCGCTGCGCAAGCTAGGCGTGAGCCTGCCGGTCCGCGGCGTGATCTTGCTGTTCTTTGTGTTTATGCCCATGTTCTCCAACTACGCGGCCCTGCTTACCAAAGATGTGCTGTTTGCCGACGCGTTTTTGGTGCTGTTGGTGCAGACCGTGAAGCTTGTGGCATGCGGCCTGCCCCGTCGCGATGCCAATGCCGAGCGTGCGGGCGAACAGAGGCCCGTGCTCTTTGCGCGCCATGACTGGCTGCTGCTCGCTCTGGGCGCCATGGGTTCCACGTTTCTGCGCAACGGCGGCCTGGTGTTTCCCCTGGCGGCATGCGTAATCGCGGCGGCGTTTTGCACATGGGACGCGCACGTGGCTCGTCGTGCAGCCAAGCAGGCTGGTGCTGCGCCTTCGGGCACCACCCCGCGTTTCCGCTGGGTGGGAGTTCTTGCGGTGCTTGCACTCTGCCTTGCCTCTAATATGTACTTCACCAAGGTCTTTATGCCGGCACATGACATCACGCCTGGTTCCAAGCGCGAAATCCTCTCGATTCCGTTCCAGCAGACGGCTCGTTTTGTCCAAAAGCACGACGGCCTCAACTCGGGCGTCAACCCCACGGTTAAGGAGGACGGCACCATCGTGGAGGCTCCTTGCGACGGCTTGGTGACCGACGAAGAGCGTGCCGTGATCGACCGTGTGCTCAAGTACGAGAATCTGGGCCGCCGTTACAACCCGGATAAGTCGGACGCCGTCAAAAATTGCTTTAACGAGTACGCCTCGCAGGAGGACATCAAGGCCTATTTTAAGGTGTGGGCCCAGATGTTCAAAAAGGACCCCGAGTGCTATATCTCGGCGCTCGTCAATAACTACTACGGGTACTTCTATCCGAGCGCTCGCGATGCGTGGGTCTACAGCACGGCGCGCAGTGCCGAGATCATGGCGAAGCCCGATAACCTCAAGTACTTTGACTTCCATCCGGTCGACAGCAAAGCCGTGCGCTGGTGCGACCACCTGATTAACCTGTACCGCGTGGCGGTGCAGCGCATCCCGTTTATCTCGCTCACCATGAGCTCGGCCACCTACGTGTGGATCATGATCGTCGTGGTGGTCTACCTGTTGCGCCGCCATTCGTGGCGCGCGCTGGCCATCTGGATACCGCTGCTGGGCGTGCTCGCCGTGTGCCTGATCGGCCCATGTAACGGATCGACCTACATGCGCTACCTGTATCCGGTCATCGCCTGCATGCCTTTTGCCGTCGGTGCCACGATCACCCGCAGCGACCGCCTGTGGACCTAGCCCAAGATTGGCGCACTGGGGACAGGTTGCTTTGCGCCAAGGGGTTGCATCATCATGGTGGCTTCATTTTTTTGTTTATCTCACAGGCTAGTAGGTATATCATTTATAGCGTTTGTTTATATTGCCCGAGCATTCACGCTGGGCTTTAGGTCGAAACCGATAGGAGACACGTATGTCCGGACACTCTAAGTGGGCCACAACCAAGCATCGTAAGGGCGCGCAGGACGCCAAGCGTTCCGCCCTCTTCTCCAAGCTCAGCCGCAACATCACCGTTGCTGCCCGTCTCGGCGGCGACCCGCTGC
>CATZKS010000164.1 GCA_958421035.1 uncultured Collinsella sp.
GGTCCAGCATAATCCCGTGCCGATCGAGACGATCGAGTGGTAGCGCCCATGGACCAAGATCGCCAAAACAGTCAAAACCACGATACGGAGCATGCGGGTCGCGACCGGGAGTTCGCGACCTACCGCGCCGCTCAAAGCTCAAACGATATGGTGCCGACGGTATTTCGCCGTAGCATCTACCGCACGATTCGTGGCAGTCTTAAGCGCTTCCTATCTATCGTGGTCATCACCGCGCTTGGCGTGAGCGTGATGTGCGGCCTTAAGGCAGGCTGCGAGGATTTGTGCGATTCGGTCGACGCCTATTTTGACCAGCAGAATGTCTATGACATTAACGTGCAGTCAACCTATGGCCTTACGCGCGACGATCTTGCGGCTATCCAAGAGGTCGACGGCGTCGAGACGGCCGAGGGCATCTACACCGAGACTGCCTACACCGCCGTGGGCACAACGCGCGAGCGCGTGGTCGTGCAGAGTCTTTCCAAGGAGAACATCGATCAGCCGGTGCTCGTGAACGGCGATTTGCCCGAGAGCGCCGATGAGGTCGCGGTAACTTCGAAGTTCTTGAAGGCTTCGGGCAAAAAGCTCGGCGATACCGTGAGTTTTGCCGCCAATGACGCAAGCTCGTCGAACCAAAGTGCCAAGGATCAGTTTGCCGCGGGCGATTACACCATTACGGCCGAGGTCCTCGACCCCACTGACGTGAGCTCCGACTCGACAGTCAACGCCTTTCGCGCTGCTTCGGCGGCGGACTATAAGTTCTATGTGAGCGAGGACGCCGCGACATCTTCTTCCTACTCTGCGGTCCACGTGATCGTCGAGGGAGCCAAGAGTCTCAACTCCTATTCGGATGCCTACACGACAAAGATCAACGAGGTTAAAGGCAATATCGAGAAGATCCGCGAGGAGCGTGAGAAGGCGCGCGCTCAGGAGCTGACGATCGACACGCCGGCGAGCCTTGACGCGGCCGAGCGCCAGGCGGAGATGCTCTTTGGGGTTGAGCAGAGAAACATCGATCGCATGGCCGAAGGCAGCGAAGAGCGCGCCCAGGCGCAGGCCGATTTGGACCAGCGTCGCGCCGCTGCCGACCAGCAGTTCGCCGATGCCCGCGCCGAGCTCTCTGACTTGGGCGAATGCACCTGGTACATCCAGGATCGCGGCAACATCGCAAGCTACTCGAGCGTCGAAAGCGACAGTTCTTCGATCGAGGCCATCGCCACGGTTTTCCCATTTATCTTCTTTATCGTTGCCGTGCTCATCAGCCTTACCACCGCCACGCGCATGGTCGAGGAAGAGCGCACGCTCATCGGCCTGTACAAGGCACTCGGCTATTCGCGCGGGCGCATCCTGTCCAAATACGTGGACTACTCGTTGTGGGCTTGCCTGATCGGTGGCGTGCTCGGCAATATCATCGGCTTTGTGGGCTTGCCGCTGTTCCTGTTTACGGTGTTCGACGACATGTACTCGCTGCCCCAGATGTTGCTTTCGTACGACATCGTGTCATCGCTCGTGTCGGTGGCACTGTTTACCGTTGGTGTGGTGGGCGCCACGATTATCGCCTGTCGCCACGAGACGGCAGAGACTCCGGCATCGCTCATGCGCCCCAAGGCCCCGCGCGCCGGTTCGCGCATTCTGCTCGAGCGCATCGGCTTTATCTGGCACCGTATGAGCTTTTTGAACAAGGTGACAGCACGTAACCTGTTCCGCTATAAAAAGCGCGCCTTCATGACCATCTTTGGCATCGCGGGCTGTACGGCGCTTGTGATTTGCGGCATGGGTATTCGCGACACGTCGGTCGCGCTGTCGCCCAAGCAGTATGGGCATATCACACGCTACGACCTACTGGCGGTTGCCAATCCCGACGATTTTACGCAGACGTGCGCGGCGCTAGAGGAGCGTAGCACGGCCAAAGATTCCAACGTGACCGTGACCTCGACCCTACCGATTATGACCGACAACGTCACCTTTACGTTTGGCGGCAAGAGCGAGACCGTGCAGCTCATCGTGATTCCCGACGACCGCACGGGTGACTTGGGCGATTACGTGCGCCTGGAGGATGAGTCCAAAGAACCGCTGTCTTTGCGTGACGGAGACGTGTATCTGAGCAAGAGCTCACAGCTGGTACTGGGGATTCAGCCGGGCGATACGGCACACGTCCAGGATTCGTCGCTCAATGTTGCCAAGGTCAAAGTCAGTGACATTTCGCTCAACTATCTGGGCAACACGCTTTACATGACGCAGGGCACCTATGAGCGTGCGTTCGGTCGAAGTGCACGCCTTAACGGCGTCTTTGTGCTGCTTAAGGGTTCGTCGGCCGACCAGATTGCGTTTAGCAAGAATCTTAAGAGTGACGGTTGGCTCACGATTTCGAGCACGGCCGAGCATTGGCAGAACTACGAGGCGAACTTTACGATTATCAATTCGGTCGTGGTGCTCGTGACCTTTATGGCTGCGTGCCTGTCGTTTGTGGTGGTGTTTACGCTGTCCAACACGAATATCTCCGAGCGCGAGCGCGAGCTGGCGACCATTAAGGTGCTGGGCTTCCGTCGCGGCGAGGTGCACCATTACGTCAACAAGGAGACGTTGATCCTCACGGCGATTGGCGCTGCGCTGGGCGTGCCGCTGGGTGGCTTGCTGGCCGAGAGCTTTACCTACATTTTGCAGATGCCGTCGCTGTATTTTGATGTTGAGGTCGAGCCGCTGAGCTACGTGCTATCCGTGTTGCTGGCCTTTGCCTTTACGTTTATCGTCAACCTTGCCACCAATCGAACGCTCAACAAGATCGACATGGTCGGCGCCCTCAAGAGCGCCGAGTAACCTGTCCTGGGATTCAAGTTCTAGCGAGCTGCCGACGCGCCCGCAGCAGCATTTTTGCATAAACTGCCCCGCCAAATGCATACTTTGACAGGGCGGTTGCTTTTTGCCCACAGGTACCCCCGGGGGCGCCGTGCAAATTTCGGAGTATTCAGCGTCCCGGGGTCCGCGGGCGCGGGGGCGGGGGGTGCAAAACTGCGCTGAAAGCCCCGATTCTGAGTCCCAACGCCTCTAGAGCCGCTCGTTTTTTACAGGATGCGGCCCATGGTGCCTGCCTTTCGCCCAAAACCCAGTATGCAGGGGTAGCGCGCAGAGTCGTGGTGTAAGAAGCAAGGGAGGGCCATCGCCTAG
>CATZKS010000165.1 GCA_958421035.1 uncultured Collinsella sp.
CCGGGCCTCTTGAGCATATGTCCAATCGATGCCCATTGGGCCAATTTGAACACCGTTTATGCGCGCGTGAGGCTGTGAGAGGTAGCTATCTGCGGCTTCTTTGGTTCGCTCGATAATATCTTCGAGCATGCCTGGCATGGCGGAGACATTTGCTGCAATCCATGGTGGCCCCTTTGCAGGTTTTGCTAATTTTTGCAACTTTTGCTAACTTTTGCAAGTTTTGCTAACGGCTTAACATGTCTTGTTCCGTGGGATTGCAGGAGTGAAAAACGGGGATTCCTATTATTCCGGCTACGTTGCAGCGAGCGGGGCCGAAGCGCGATGTTGCTGCGCTCCGGCCCCCGCTGCTTTGTAAACCCATGACGGTTTGGCCACCGTTGTTTTAGTCAAACAAGCTCGGCATGTCATTTTCCTTCATGAGGGCGCCGGCAGAAGGCAGGCTCTGCGCGGTGAACTTCTCGGCCGAGACGCCGGCGCCAAGAATCTCCTCGGTCGTGCCGACGGTGGTGACCGAGCGGCCCTTCTTGGCCGTAAAGGCCTGGACGCCCTGCGTGTTGGTGGTCGTCTTGGTCTTGAGCAGCGACGTGTTGAAGTTCATCAAACGATAGTCGCTCGAGACCAGCGCGATGTCGCGGTCCTCCTTGAGCACCTGGGCATACAGCAGCTTGCCGCCACCGTAGATGGCGTTCTTCAGGCGTTTGCGGTTGGTCTTGGTGACGTATCCAGAAAGCGCGACGCGCACCACGCGGCCGTTCTCAAAGACGAACAACACGTCGGCCTTGTAGTCCTCGGGGTCGATGACCCAGATGACACTCTCGTCGGGTTCCATCTCAAGATCGGTCGGCAGGTACGAGCCCAGCTGGGCCGACTTGGTGTCCTCAAATGCCGCAACCTTGCACTTGTACACCTGGCTCTTGTTGGTAAACACGAGCAGCTCGTGCGTGTTGGAGGACGGGAACTCGATAAAGGGTTTGTCGCCGTCCTTGTACTTGAGCGTGGTCGCCTTTTTGAGTACGCGGTCCGTCATCTTCTTAAGGTAGCCATCGCGCGAGAGCATGATGGTGACCGGGTACTCCTCGACCTCGGGCTCCAAGCTTACTTCGATAACCTCATGGGGCTCGATCCTGCCCGTGCGGCGCGGCATCACGTACTTCTTGTTGACCGCGGCCAGCTCGTCGCTGATGACCTTCTTGATGTTCTCCTCGCTGGAGAGGATCTCCTCAAGCTCGGCAATCTCGCCCTCAAGCTTAGCGATGTCCTTGGTGCGGTTGAGGATGTACTCCTCGTTGATGTTGCGGAGCTTAAGCTCGGCAACAAACTCGGCCTGGGTCTCGTCGATGTCGAAACCCTTCATAAGGTTGGGCACGACCTCGGCTTCGAGCTTGGTGCCGCGGATGATGGCGATGGCCTTGTCGATGTCGAGCAAAATCGCCTCGAGGCCGTGCAGCAGGTGCAGGCGCTCGGACTTTTTGCCCAGGTCAAAGTTAATGCGGCGACGCGTGGACTCAATACGCCACTTGACCCATTCGTGCAGAATCTGGCGCACGCCCATAACGCGAGGGTAGCCGTCGACGAGCACGTTGAAGTTGCACGAGAACGAATCCTGCAGCGTGGTCGAGCGATAGAGCTTGGCCATGAGCTTGTCGGGGTCGACACCGCGCTTAAGGTCGATAGCGATGCGCAGGCCCGAGAGGTCGGTCTCGTCGCGGATGTCGGCGATCTCCTTGACCTTGCCCTCCTTGGAGAGCTTGACGATGCGCTCGATGATGACATCGGTCTTGGTGGTGTAGGGAATCTCGTAGACCTCGATGATGCGCTCTTCGGGAATCCAGCGCCAGCGGGAGCGGATCTGGAAGCTGCCAAGGCCGGTCTCGACGATCTTCTCCATCTCCTCGCGGCGGTAGATAATCTCGCCGCCGGTCGAGAAGTCGGGCATGGGCATATACTCGAGCAGGTCGCAGTCGGGATCCTTGAGGTAATGCATCGTGGCAGTACAGACCTCGTTGAGGTTGAAGCCGCAGATATCGGATGCCATGGCGACGCCGATGCCTTTGTTGGCCGAAACCAGAATATTGGGGAACGTGGTGGGCAGCAGGCGCGGCTCCTTCATGGCGCCGTCGTAGCTGTCAACGAAGTCGACCGGGTCCTTGTCGATGTCCTTGAAGATCTCGGCGCTGATGGGGGAGAGCTTGGCCTCGGTATAACGCGAGGCGGCGTAGCTCAGGTCGCCCGAATAGTACTTGCCAAAGTTGCCCTTCGACTCCACAAAGGGGGCGAGCAGTGCCTCGTTGCCGGTGGCCAGGCGCACCATCGTCTCGTAGATCGCGGCATCGCCGTGTGGATTGAGCTTCATAGTCTGGCCCACGATGTTGGCGCTCTTCTGGCGCTCGCCCTTGAGCAGGCCCATCTTGTACATGGTGTAGAGCAGCTTGCGGTGCGAGGGCTTAAAGCCGTCGATTTCGGGGAACGCACGCGAGACGTTGACGCTCATGGCGTAGGGCATGTAGTTGACCTCGAGCGTCTGCGTGATCGGCTGGTCGGTGACCTCGGAGTGCAGGCCGATGACGTTCTCGGCGTTGACCTGCTTTTTCTTTGGCTGGGTTTTCGTCTTCTTCTTTGCCACGATTTCCTCTTGAACTTCTTATGGCCGTCGTTATCGATTTGCTGCTATTGCAGGTCTAGCTGGTCCAGATATTCCTTGCCGTGCTCGGAGATATGGCGCTTGCGGCCCGCCTCGTCGTTGCCCAGCAACAGGTTGAACATGGTCTCCATCTTGGTGACGTCCTCGGGTTCCACCTTGATCAGACGACGCGTCTCGGGGTTCATGGTGGTGAGCCACATCATGTCCGGCTCGTTCTCACCAAGACCCTTGGAGCGGTTGATAGAGCACTTCTGGTCGCCAATCTCTTTGAGGATGCCGTTCTTCTCGAGCTCGGTGTAGGCAAAGTAGGTCTTTTCTTTGCAGTTGATCTCGTAGAGCGGCGACTCGGCGATATACACGTAGCCTTCGTCGATAAGCGTGGGCACCAGGCGATAGAGCATGGTGAGCACGAGCGTGCGGATGTGATAACCGTCGACGTCGGCGTCCGTACAGATGATGACCTTGTTCCAGTTGAGGTTGTCCAGGTCAAAGGCGCCAAGGTTCTT
>CATZKS010000166.1 GCA_958421035.1 uncultured Collinsella sp.
TGATTATTGCGGCTGAGATGCTACGCCGTTCCAGACTGCGCTGCTGCGGCGTTCCGCGTTGCGCTGCCACGCGCTAGCTGCCCGGCTTGCCGCGTTTAAGGGCGTCTTCAGACGGAGGCGTCCTTTCTTTTCCTGCACAATCCCAATGTGGTGCAAAAGGCACCTGCTGGCCATCGAGAGAACAGGAGAAGAAAATGGTCAAGTACAGAGAGATCCTCAGGCTTCACGCCATGGGGGTCAGCATCCGCAACATCGCTTTCTCGTGCCGATGTTCCACCGCCACCGTCAGGGCCGTCACCGGCCGAGCGAAGGCGGCTGGGATCGAATGGCCCCTGCCTGAGGAGATGGGGGATCGCGCCATCAGGGAGGTGATCTATCCTCCCAAATCCAAGGCCGATCCCGACAAGGCGCCGATCGACCACGATCATGTTGACGCCGAGATGTCCCGTCCGGGCGTGACGATGATGCTTCTGTGGTCCGAGTACTGCGAGTCTGCGGTCAGCCAAGGCAGATCCCCCTACATGTACTCGGCGTTCTGCGAGAGGCACCGCAAGTGGGCGATGTCTCGCAAGACCGCCATGCGCATCGCCCACAAGCCCGCCGAGCAGATGCAGGTGGACTACGTCGGCGACACCATGGAGGTCGTCGATATGGACACGGGGGAGGTGCTCAAGGTCTACGTGTTCGCGGCATGCCTGCCCTTCTCGGGCAAGCTCTACGCGAAGGGCTCCTACGACATGAGGGAGGAGTCCTGGGTGGACGCCCATGTGTCGGCGTTCTCCTTCTTCGGCGGCACCACGCCGATCCTCGTCCCGGACAACCTCAAGCAGGGAGTGGTGAAGCACACCGTCGACGAGCTCGTGATCAACGAGCAGTACAGGCGCATGGCCGAGTACTACGGATGCGCCGTCGTGCCGGGCCGTCCGCGGCGCCCCCGGGACAAGGCAGCCGTGGAGATGGGGGTCCGGGTCATAGAGCAGCAGGCGATCGCCCCTCTCCGCAACCGCGTCTTCACATCCCTCGATGCGCTCAACGCGGCGCTCCTGGACAACGTCGCCCGGATCAACGCGCGGCCCTTCCAGAAGCGCGAGGGCAGCAGGGACGAGATATTCCTCCGCCAAGAGAAAGCACTGCTCGTCCCGCTGCCGGGCAAACCCTACGAGATGATCGCGCGCAAGGCCGCCACCGTCAATTTTAACTACCATGTCGCCTTCGACGGAGGATGGTACTCCGTCCCGTTCTCCTATGTGCGCCGCGAGGTGGAGGTCTGCGCCACCAAGAGCGCGGTGTGGGTCGTCTGCGACGGAGAGCGCATCGCCATGCACAAGAGGCTGCACGGGCCGAAGGGGTCCTATTCCACGAACCCCGACCACATGCCCGACGCCCACCGCGACTTCTCCGAGTGGAACGGGGATCGCTTCCGCAGATGGGCAAAGGAAATCGGCCCCGCTTGCGCCGACGCCATTGAGGCGATCCTCTCGTCGAGGGCGGTCGAGCAGCAGTCCTACAGATCCTGCAGGGCGGTGATGGCGCTGGCCGACAAGCACGGACGGCAAGAGCTCGAGCGGGCCTGTGCCAAGGCGCTCTCCTATTCTCCCAGGCCGAGCTACAAGACCATCAAGTCGATCATCGCCAAAAGCGCCGAGCTGTCCGGGGAGGACCCGGATGCCGGCGCGTATCTGCGCGGTAGCGACTATTACGCAACCCTCGATAGCAAAGGAGACATACGATGAGCGCAAGCCAGACTACCATGGACAAGCTGTACGGAATGAGGTTGTCGGTGATGGCGCAGGCATATCGGGACCAAGAGGAGATGCTGAGCGTTGCCGACATGACCTTCGACGAGCGCTTCGCGATGATCGTGGACGCGGAATGGGACTCGCGACGCATCAACAAGCGGACCCGCCTGCTGCGCCAGGCGGCCTTCTCCGACCCGGAGGCCAACGTCATCGACATCCGCTACGACGCCGACCGCAAGCTCGACAAGGTGAAGATCGCCGAGCTGGCGAACTGCGAGTGGGTCAAGGCGCACAGGAACGTGGTCATCACGGGCGCCTCGGGCGCGGGCAAGTCGTGGCTCGCCTGCGCTCTGGGCGTCGCGGCCTGCAACGCTTTCTACTCGGTGCGCTACACGCGCATGCCCGAGATGCTCGACGAGCTCACCGTATCCAAGGACGAGGAATGGCTCAAATCGAAGAAGCGCTACACGAAGTGCGACGTACTGATAGTAGACGATTGGCTGCTGGAGAAGATCGGGGGCGACCAGGCCCGAGAGCTGCTCGAGATAGTCGAGTCAAGGCTCAGGACCGGCTCCTTGATCATCTGCTCCCAGTTCTCGCCAGCCGGATGGCACGCAAAGTTGGGAGAGGGCGCAATTGCGGATGCCGTGATTGACAGGATCGTGTACAGGTCGGATGTGATCCACATCGAGGGCGACGAGTCGATGCGCAAGCGCATCGGCTAGAAAGGCCAGTGAAGACGGGGGCGCCAGATGCCCCGGTGCCCCCGTTAGCACGAGGCAGCCCTGCGCGGTACGGTGTGGCAGCTAAGCGTGGAACGCCGTGGCAATCGGCCCGCAATAATCAAAGCGGACACTATTGAACAGTTGGTATCAGAGCTTGGGCTTTCCTCAGATGCCATTGATGAGCTTGAACGCTATAACAGATTCTGTGAAGCCGGTGTTGATGAGGACTTCCACAAACGGTCGGAGTACCTCGTAGGGGTCACGAAAGCTCCGTTCTACGAGAAGAAGGTGGACAGCTTTACCGTTCTAACTGTTATTGGCGGATTACGCACCAACCAAGACATGCAAGTTTGCGACGCTGCCGATACTCCGATTCCTGGACTTTATAACACTGGCACTATGATAGGAGATGTGTTCGCGCATACCTATACCTTCCAAATCCCTGGGCATCATTTGGGAATGAACTGTATCACCTTTGGATATTTGACTGGAAAATACATAGCCGAAAACGAGTAGAACCTGGACTACGAGCAAACGTAAGTCATTAGAAACCAAAACGCCTGGCTGATGCATTCTGAAGATCAGTTCTTTCAAAAAGTACCCCTACTCATATCTAGGGGTACTTTTCACTCTACTGATCGACT
>CATZKS010000167.1 GCA_958421035.1 uncultured Collinsella sp.
TCGAGGATACGGGCATTTTCGATGTGCTGGGCTATGAGGGTGCTTGCCTGCTGGAATGGGGCGAACAATTCCAGGACGAGCTGACGGATGAGTATCTTTCGGTGACGCTCAAGCGTGATGAGGGCGACAGCGATGTGCGAACGATAACGCTCGAGGCGCACGGTGACCGCGCAATGGAGCTTTCCCATTTGATTGATAAGGCTGTACAAGATGAGCTTGCATAACGACAACGCGCTGGTGGTGGCGCTCGATACTTCGACCGACATGCTTGCCTGCGCGGCAAGCTGGATTGATGGGCAGACGGGCGAGACGAAGCTCGTGAGTGGCGACCATATGTGTCGCCGTCACGCCAACGTTGAGCTCGTGAATACCGTTGATGGCGTGCTGGCTCAATCCGGTCTGGATCGCAGCGATGTTGGTTACTACGTGGTCGGCCGCGGCCCGGGGTCGTTTACGGGTGTGCGCATCGGCATCTCCACTGCCAAGGGCCTCGCGCGCGGTGCCAATGTTCCGCTGCTGGGCGTGTCGACGCTCGACGCTTGCGCTTGGACGGCGTGGAAGGCTGGCGTGCGCGGCAAGCTTGGTATCTTGGCCGATGCTATGCGCGGTGAGGTATATCCGGCGCTGTATATGCTGGTCGATGAGGGTCCCGAGCGTCAATTTGAGCGCGAACACGTGGTCAAGGCCGCCGTGGCGCTCGATGAGTGGCGCCGAGCAGCGGACTGGGACCAGGTTCAGCTGACCGGTGACGGTCTCGTGCGCTATGGCAAGCTGCTGGGTGAGGACGAGACCGCCCGCTGCGTGGAGCGCGACCTGTGGTGGCCTTCGGGCGAGGGCTTGCTGCTCGCGCACGCTGCGGGTGACGGCGATCCGGCTCGCGTCCTGCCGATTTACACGCGCCTTTCGGATGCCGAGGAAAACGAGCGCAAGCGTCTTGGTCTTGCCGAGAGTGCGCAGAGCGAAATTACGGGCGTTGCCGATGAGCTCGCCGGTCGTCATCTGCAGTTCCGTCCCATGGGCGCGGCGGATGCCGAGGGCGCGAGCGCGCTAGAGGCCGCCTGCTTTGAAGGTGCCGGACACAAGGCGTGGACGCCGGGCATGTTCCTGTCCGAACTGGGCGAGGACGTCGCTGCGCCGCGTAGTTGGTGGGTGGCACACGACGACGGCAAGCTGCTGGGCCTTGCCGGCGGTATGGTCGTGGACGGTGATGTGCAGATTCTGGATGTCGCCGTCGACCCGGCACATCGCCGTGAGGGCATTGCCCGCAAGCTGCTGTCGCATGTGAGCTATGATACCCAGATGCTCGGCTGCACCACGGCTTCGCTCGAGGTTGAGGACGGCAACGAGGGAGCGATCGCGCTTTATAACGCTCTGGGCTTTACCGAGGCAGGACGGCGCCGCGGCTACTATGGTGCCGGCAAGGATGCCATCGTCATGACGGCTCCGCTGCCCCTGGTGCTTCCGGTCGACAATGCTTCGCCCGAGCCGACGGCAGCCGAGCAGCGCGTATGGCCGCTGCCTGCGCCTGGGCGCTCCGAGGGGGAGCGTGCCGAAATTGAGCGCCGCCGCCTAGTGCTCGCTATCGAGAGTTCCTGCGACGAGACGGCCGTGGCGATTATCGATGCGGATGGCAATATGCTGGCCAACCAGGTGTCGACACAGATTGATTTTCATGCCCGCTTTGGCGGCGTGGTGCCCGAGATCGCCTCGCGCAAACACGTTGAGGTGATTGTGAGCGTCGTGGATGCGGCGCTCGAGGATGCCGCAGCATCGCTTGGTCTTGAGGGTGGAGCCATTGCCCCCAGCGAGCTTGCCGCCGTGGGCGTGACACAGGGTCCGGGCCTAGTGGGCGCCCTCGTGGTGGGCGTTGCCTTTGCCAAAGGCTTTGCCTACGCTGCCGGTAAGCCGCTCGTATGCGTCAACCATCTGGAGGGGCACCTGTTTGCCAACCTGCTGGCGCAACCCGACCTCAAGCCGCCGTTTATCTTCACGCTTGTCTCGGGTGGGCACACCATGCTCGTGCACGTGAAGGCGTGGGGCGACTACGAGGTGCTCGGTGAGACGCTCGACGACGCCGTGGGCGAGGCCTTCGACAAGGTGGCCAAGGCGCTGGGCCTGGGCTATCCCGGTGGCCCCATCATTTCCAAGCTGGCCGAGACGGGCAACCCCAAGGCGATCGATTTCCCCCGTGCGCTTAACAGCAGAGGAGACTATCGCTTTTCGCTTTCGGGCCTCAAGACAGCGGTGACGCTCTATATCGAGCAGGAGACCAAGGCCGGGCGCACGATTCACCTGC
Source organism: uncultured Collinsella sp. (assembly GCA_958421035.1). Taxonomy (GTDB): domain Bacteria; phylum Actinomycetota; class Coriobacteriia; order Coriobacteriales; family Coriobacteriaceae; genus Collinsella. The sequence goes on from CATZKS010000167.1 coordinate 2,297, forward strand.
CCGATCTGGCAGCTTCGTTTGAGGCAGCTGTCTTTGACGTGCAGTACAAGAAGGCCAAAAACGCATTGCACGCTACCGGATGCAAGGAATACTGCATCGGCGGCGGCGTCTCGGCCAACCCGCATCTGCGCGAGATGATGATCAAGAAGCTTGGGCGTCAGGGGATTCGCGTAACGGTGCCGCCCTTGTCTGCCTGTACCGATAACGCAGCCATGATCGCGGAGGTCGCCCGCCGTAAATTCGACCGAGGTGAAATCTCGCCGTTCGACGTCGACGCCGATCCGAACATGACGCTGTAGCTGGTACGGCGCGGTCCCCGGACGGAGGGGCCGGATATAAGGTTTCCTGCTCTACAGTCCTGCGCAAGACGAAGGCCACATTAAGTGGCCTTCTTTGCGTGCGGAACTCGCGATAAACCTTATATCCGGCCCCTCCGTCCGGGGACCTTTCTGTATCGATATAGCTTCTGGGCTGGTTTGGCGTCGACAACGTCCGGCAAGGTTAACAAACCAGCGTCGAATTTCCGGCGTTCTTTAGCTGAAAGAAAAAGTTGGTGTGCGGAGCTTTGCTCCGCACATTTGGGATGGGAGCTCCTCGGGGGCGGGGCGGGCGCCTGCCGCCATATATGAACTTTATCGCGAGTTCCGCACGAACAGGAGGCCACTTAATGTGGCCTCCGTCGTGAGCAGGACTGTCTGAGCGGTAATGTCGAGAAAGTTGGTGTAGCGCCCGATCCGAAGTGAGTCGGCCCGGCG
>CATZKS010000168.1 GCA_958421035.1 uncultured Collinsella sp.
TGGTTTACTTGCTCGCGAACAGCCAGATCAGGACGATCACGAGGATTACGGCGACAATGCAGGCGATGGCTCCGGTGAATTTGACGCGTGAGTCGCGGGTTCGCTTGCGTACGTCGTCTTCGGCGGCCTCGAGTTGGGCAACTTCGCGCTCGGTCTCGGTATACTCGGCCTTGTCGCGTGCCAAGGACCCGGCGAGCGATTCGGTGATCTCGGGATGGTCGTGCACCTCGGTCGCCTGCTCGATAATCGACTGCGCATGCGCGGCATCTGCCCGGGCGTTTGCGATGGCCTGCTCTTGCTCGCGGCGTGCCTTGTCCTGTGTGGCGATCTTTTCGCGCAGCTCGCGCTGGCGCGTCGCGGCGGCAGTTTTTGCGGACTGCAACTCGTCGCGCGCGGCATCTGCCTCAGCCGTTACGGCCTGGTGCGCTCGTTTAGCGTCAGCGATGGGGGCCTGTGCCTGCTCGACGGCCTGCTCGGCGGCGGCGAGTGAATGCTCAAGATCGGCGGTCACGCGCGGAATATCTTCCTCGGCCTTGCGGAGGGTGTCGGCAGCGTCGGAGATTTGCATAGACAACTCGCTGGTGCGCACGGTGTAATTGGCGGGATTTGCCGAAGGGTTGCGCTGCAGCTCGGCATACTCGCGACGCAAGGTCTCGAGCTGCGCGCGCGTAGCATCGGCAGTTTGTCGTGCGGCGGCGACACCGGCATCGCGCTCAGCCTTCACTTTGTCGCGGATGCGCTTGGAATCCTCAAGGCGACGAACGAGGCGGTTGCCGGTCTCGCGCGAGCTCGCCTCGCGGGCTTCCACGGCGTCGAGTGCAGCCTTCAGGCGGAGCTCGGTCGCATCATCTTCTGCCTTCATTTGCTCGAGCTGGCCCTTGAGCTCAGTCGCTTTGGCGGCACGGGCATCACGGTTAATTTCAGCTGCCGCAGCGGTCTTTTGTGCCGCGGCAATCGCCTGGCGTTGATCGGCGATGATCTGATCGTAGCGGTCTGCGATGTCCTGGCGCGTCTCGAGCTCCTCTGCCTGATCGGCGATGCGCTGCTCAAGCTCGGCTAAATGGGCGCGGGCATCGGCGAGTGCCTTCTTGGCGGCGTTCATCTCGCGCATGGCCGACGCGCCCTGGGCGATAAAAGTGCCCACGGCGTTAGCGGTGTTTGAGACGGCGCTCCCCAGGTCGCGGCCCGTGGCGGGAGCATGCGAGGTGGTTGGGTGTGCGGCCTTGGCGGCATTCGCATCGGCAGTCTGCGGCGCGGCGATATTGCCGGTGCCGCCTTCGATCACGGAAAAGCCCGCTGCGTGCGGGTCGACCGCGTCGGCGCCGATCGTGGGGTGCTCGAGTTGCAGGAACGAGGGCATGGTGCTGCCCTGGTCGGCAACCGGGGTCTCGCCGGGCACAAACGTCGAGGCGGCCTCGGCTGCTTCCTCTTCCTCGGCGTCGATATCGGCATCGGCGACAGCGTCCTTCATCGCTTTGACGGCATCCATCATGGAGTCCATGACGGCGTCGAGCTCTTCTTCCGAAGACACCTCGATGGGGCCTGCTACTTGCGGAGCGTTCTCGGCCTTGGGCTCAGTATCGCTCGGGTTCGGCTGCTCTAGCTGCTCTTCTTTGTCTTGCTCTGCGGCGACATTTGCGTCTGCGGCCTCGCCTGCGGCGGCAGGAGCCTCCTCGACGGCGGCATCAATGCTGCCATCGCTGCTGGTAGAAGTATCGCAGTCGTCAATGGTGTCTGCGGAATCATCAATATGCTGTTGAGTCTGGGGGTCCAGCTCGTCTGTCATAGGCATGTGCTCCTCATCGTTGTTTGTCACCCTATGATAAAGTCTCGCGCCGACATCCCGCGCCCCGCAGCAAAGTTTCAAAACGTGTTCGATGACTCGTCGCGTTAACAAAAACTCGGCCGCTCTATCCAATTTTTACTTGACATTCCCTTCGCCGAAAGACGTTGCGCCGTTCGCCCGCCATGGGCTTTATTTTTCACTTGAAGAAGCTAAAGTTGCATTTCAGCTTTTGGCGCGTTTATTTTGGATGCGCGCAGTCGGCGGGCGTGCCCGTCGCGATTTTGAAAGGACTTCGTATGGGACTTTTCACTGGTAAGACCGTGATCGTCACCGGCGGCGGCAAGGCCACGCTCAAGGACGGCTCCGCTGGCTCCATCGGCTACGGCATCGATATCGCTTTTGCCAAGGAGGGCGCGAACCTCGTCATCACCGGCCGCAACGTCGCCAAGCTCGAGGCCGCCAAGGAGTCTCTCGAGGCTGAGTACGGCGTCAAGGTTCTGCCTGTTCAGGCCGATGTTTCTGCCGGTCAGGACAACGAGGCCGTCGTACAGAACGTTATCGACAAGGCGATTGAGGAGTTCGGCCGCATCGACGCCGTCGTCAACAACGCCCAGGCCAGCGCCTCGGGCGTGACCATCGCCGACCACACTATGGACCAGTTTAACCTGGCCATTTACTCTGGCCTGTATGCCACCTACCTGTACATGCAGAAGGCCTATCCCCACCTGAAGGAGACGAAGGGCTCCGTGGTCAACTTTGCTTCGGGCGCCGGCCTGTTTGGCAACTACGGCCAGTGCAGCTACGCCGCCGCCAAGGAAGGCATCCGCGGCTTGACCCGCGTCGCCGCCAACGAGTGGGGCAAGGACGGCATCAACGTCAACATCGTGTGCCCGCTTGCCTGGACTGCTGCGCTCGAGAACTTCCAGGATGCCTATCCCGAGGCGTTCAAGGCCAACGTTCACATGCCGCCGGCGGGCCACTACGGCGACGTCGAGAAGGAGATCGGCCGCGTGGTCGTTCAGCTTTGTGGCCCCGACTTTAAGTATATGAACGGCGAGACCGTCACCCTCGAGGGTGGCATGGGCCAGCGTCCGTAGGGGTTACGCGGTTTTACCAAACCGCGTAACGGCTCGACGCTGCGCGGTCACCAGAGCGACAACTTGTCATTCAAAGAGGGCGGCATGACCAAAAGGTCTA
>CATZKS010000169.1 GCA_958421035.1 uncultured Collinsella sp.
AAAGGGCGCCCCGGAAAGGAGCGCCCTTGCAAATCGCTTATGCAGGCAACCTACGCAACCGGCTCGATCTTCTCGAGGCCACCCATATAGGGACGAAGAACCTCGGGGATCGTGATGGTGCCGTCGGCGTTCTGGTAGTTCTCCAGAATGGCAGCCATGGTGCGGCCAGCCGGCAGACCGGAACCGTTGAGGGTGTGCAGGTAGCGCGAGCCCTTGAAGTTCTCGGGGTCGCGGTACTTGATGTTGGCGCGACGGGCCTGGAAGTCGCCGCAGTTGGAGCAGGAGCTGATCTCCTTGTAGGCGTTATAGCTCGGCAGCCAGACCTCGATGTCGTAGGTCTGACGGGCAGAGAAGCCCAGGTCGCCGGTGCACAGGCTAATCACGCGATACGGAAGACCCAGCTGCTGCAGCAGGTACTCGGCCTCGGCGGTCATGCTCTCGAGCTCCTCGTCGGACTCCTCCGGCTTGGCAAACTTGACCATCTCGACCTTGTCGAACTCGTGCTGGCGGATGATGCCGCGGGTGTCGCGACCAGCGGAGCCGGCCTCCTCGCGGAAGCAGGGAGTGAAGGCGGTGTAGCGGCGCGGCAGGGTGTCGGCGTCGAGGACCTCGCCGGCGTGCAGGTTGGTGAGCACGACCTCGGCGGTGGGGATCAGGAAGTTATCGCCCGAGACGTGATAGGCATCGTCCTCGAACTTGGGCAGCTGGCCCGTGCCAAACATGGTCTGACGCTTGACGACGATGGGCGGCCACCACTCCTTAAAGCCACGGCTGGTGTGCGTGTCAAGGAAGAAGTTGATGAGGGCGCGCTCAAGACGGGCGCCGGCGCCACCGAGAACGGTAAAGCGGCTGCCGGAGAGCTTGTTGCCGCGCTCGAAATCGAGGATGTCGAGGTCGGTGCCCAGGTCCCAGTGCGGCTTAAAGTCGAAGTCGAACTCGCGCGGGGTGCCCCAACGACGGCGCTCGATGTTCTCGTCCTCATCCTTGCCGTACGGCGTGGCCTCGCAAGGGATGTTGGGAAGGTGAGCCATAAAGTCGTACTGCTCCTGCTCGAGAGCGGTGCGGCGCTCGGCCAGACCGTCAATCTTCTCGTTGACGGCGCGCACGGCCTCCTTGGCGGCCTCGGCCTCGTCCTTCTTGCCCTCCTTCATCAGGGCGCCAATCTTCTTGGACTCGGCGTTACGCGTGGCCTGGAGCTCCTCGACCTCGGTGATGACGGCACGGCGCTCGTCGTCGAGTTCAAAGAACTTCTCGCGATCCCAAGACGTCTGGCGATTTGCCATGGCGGTATCGATGGCATCGGGGTTCTCGCGAACAAACTTGATATCAAGCATTAGATCCTCCGGCGATATACATTCCATTTAGGTTGCAACCTTGTACATGTATGGGCAAGTATATACTTATGAGCGTTTACGACCCAACCCAACTACGCAAGAAGGCACCCAATGGACGCAGTTTTTTCCTTTTTGTTTGGCACCCGCACCGGTTTTGCCATCCTTTTCGCCGGCGGCATCCTACTGTTTGCGATTCTTGCCTTTGTAATGGAGAAGCGCACCCATAAGATGTATGTCGACCGTGGCCCCAAGTCCGAGGACGAAGAAGACGGCTTCTGGGACTAGCCTGCCAAAAAGAGACAGGCTTATTTTGGTCGGTTTTATCTGGGCAAACGCAAGCGCCCCGCAACTGGAATTGAGCCAGTTGCGGGGCGCTTTTCGTACATGCAACAAAACCGCAGGAAAAAACCTGCCAAAATAAACCTGTCCCTAAATGGTGGGTTTTACTGGAGGGTGGCGTCGATGGCCTTGACCAGAGCGCTGCGCATGCCGGCGTCCTCGAGCGCGACGACGCCCTTGATGGTGGCGCCACCGGGTGAGCATACGGCATCCTTCATCGCCGCAGGATGCTGGCCAGTCGCAAGCTGTAGCTTTGCCGTGCCCAGCACCATCTGGCTCACAATGCGATAGGCATCGGCGCGCGGGATACCGTGCTTGACGGCCGCGTCGCCCAAGGCTTCAATCGCCATGGCGACAAATGCCGGTGCGCAACCGCCCACGGTACCGCCCACAAACAGCAGACTCGTGTCGAGCTCGACGACGGTGCCAAGCTTACCGAGCAGGTCGAGCACCACGGCACGCTGCTCGCCGTTGAGCGTAGAGGACTTCTCGCAGGCGATGACGCCCTCGCCCACCGAAACCGGCGTGTTGGGCACCGTCGAGATATGTGCGACACCCGGCAGGACCTTTTCCCACTTGGCGCTATCCCAAGTCCAGGCGACCGAAAGGACAACCTTGTCGGCTAGGGCATCCTTGAGCGGAGCGAAGACCTTCTCGATCATGTATGGCTTGACCGCAGCAACCACGATATCGGATGCGGCGACGACCTCCGCCGCATCACGACAGGCAACCATCCCACGCGTCTCACAACGCTCAACCAAGGCGTCGTAGTGGCCCGCGCAGGCGCACATATCGCTCGCAGCCACACCGGCGGCGATCCAGCCATCGACCATAGCGCTCGCCATATTGCCAAAACCGACAAATCCGATCTTCATATCTCATAGTCCTCTCAGACACGCTCTTCAAAACGAAGGCTATTGTCCCACGGCATTGTTTCGTATTGCCGACCTATTTGTGATACGGCTCGCCACGGCTGATCTTGCAGGCGCGGTAAACCTGCTCCAGCAGCACCACGCGCGCCAGGTTATGCGGCAAGGTAATGCGTCCAAAGCTGAGCATCTCGTCGGCTCGTGCGCGCACGTCATCGCTCACGCCGTCCGATCCGCCAATCACAAAGGCAATGTCGCTGTTACCACGCAGCATAAGATCATCGAGCCGCGCCGAAAGCTCCTCGCTCGAGCGCTCTTTGCCCTCAATGGCAAGCAGGATCACATGCGCTCGAGGCGGCAGGGCTGCAAGTATCGCCGCCCCCTCCTTGTCGCGC
>CATZKS010000170.1 GCA_958421035.1 uncultured Collinsella sp.
GGCAAGTCCGATCTGGATGGTGAATGATCCTGACGTATTGGAATAGTCGAGCGAAATGTTTTTAAAAAATGCCGCGCCGCTGCCGTGCGTGTGGGCACCCACGGCGAGCGCCAGCTTCGCCAGCACCCAGGGGTTGACGTTTAGGAAAAACGGCACCGGTCCTAGGGTAAACTGCTCGGTCCAATTGAGGTCGGTTCTTACCTGGAAGAGGGCCTTAATATTGCCGTATGCGGGGTCGTTGTTGTTACCCCAGGTTTTGCCCACCCAATCGTAGGCGAGCGAGCCGTACAGTTGTGTGGCGATATCCATCGTGAACAGCAGCGTGCAATGGTGGCGAAGGAGCTTGGTGTTTCTTGGATCGGTGCCCGAACCGGCACTCATACTTTTGTACTGATTCCACTTCCCCTCCATCTCGTCGAGGTAGCGGTTTGCTTGCTTGGCGCCCGACTCGCGCGGTGACTTCTTCCAGTATTCCGGATCAGGGTTGCCCGAATCGTTCATGTAGCTGGCTGGTTTGTATCCTCCGCCAAACAGCACGTACCCGGCAAACGAGAAATCGAACAAAATGGGGAACGAGGGCATCCAGCAGGTGAACTTATTGCCGCCGATGCCGGGAAACGCCGCCGGGAAATCAAACGGAGTGATCTCTTGGTCCATGGTAGTGGGGACGATAGTGGTCGAGCCCGATTCCGCCTTGGAAGCCGGTGCGGTGGCAACGCCCATGGGGGACGAGAGCGTGTAGGTTTTACCCTGGTAGTCGAGCACAAAGCGCAGTTTGCATCCTTCTTCCAGAATGCCCGACGCCGCATCGAGGAACTTGTCCTCGAGCGAGAACGTCGCCAGATTATCCGCACCCGATGCGCTGGCCTTGACCTGGCCAATCTGCGTGACGGTTTCGGGTGAGCTGCCCGCGGCAGGCGTCACTTTGTTGATGTGCAGCGTTGCCTGCCCACCCTGCGGCAGATGGGCCTGTACGGTAAAGGCATGCGTATCGGGCTGCGCATTTGCTGCATCGTCTTTGGGCATCGCCATGAATGTGGCGTCGGCGTACTGGATGTCCCACTCATCAAACGTGAGCTGGCGAAAGTACGGCTGACCGTCGGAGAGTGGGCACGTGGGAGCGGTAATGGCGGTGCCGCCCTGCATGCGAGCGAGGGGAATCTCGACATCGCGGTAGCCTGGCATGCTGATGGAGATGCCGCCGTTAAAGTCGTACGCGTCGAGAAGCGTTGCCTCGTCCACGTAGCCTTCCGAAAGCGGTGCGACCTCAAAGATGGCCGTGCCTTCGTCGTCGGTAGTGGCGGTGAGCTGCTTGCCTGCGGCATAGCGCGATGTGAGCGTGACCTGGGCGCCCGTGATGGGCGTATTCTTGTTGGCGACGTCGACCACGACTACACCAAACATGGTGCGCGAGAGAACGAGCACCTTGAAGGGGTCTTCTTCGTCGGCATAGGCTTCGGTGGGCGCGAACGGCAATATGAAGGCGTTTGCGCTTCCCGGCACGCGCGGCAACATAATGCTCGCCAACGAGGACGCTCCAGCTACAAGTAATGAACGGCGATCAAGCATCTTGGGCTCCCATCCCGCAAATTTCGGTGGAAATAATCCAATTTTGCGAGAAGGAGCCCTGTCGCGGTAGTGTCGTTCGAGGGCCAAAATGTCCAATTTAGGCGCGTGAAAGCGTCAGGGTCTCGGAGCGCTTTCGATGCGCCAGGCAGTCTGGCCACTAGCGCAACATGTGGGCAACCAGCTCGGCGCGAGTTCCGATACCAAGCTTGGCATACACTCCGGATAGGCGGTTTTTAACGGTGCCCGGCGATACTCCCATATGACGAGCGATTTCGGCGTTGGTCCATCCGCGGCAGGCGAGCATGGCCATGGTGAACTCTGTGGTCGTCAGGTCGTCAGCCACGTCCTCGCCCGAATCGGGGTTGTGGATGCGCCGCCAGCCGTAGCTGAAGCGGTACGTGATCTCGATGATGCGCGCGAAATCGTCGGGGTATTGTGATTTTAAGCATGCCTCGATAAGCCCCTGTAAAAGGCCATGGTGCTCGCCGATGAGCTCGATAAGGCCGTCGGGGCGCGCAATGTCCCAAGCGGCTCCGAAGTGTGCCTTTGCGGCGTCGACGTCCTTGAGGCTCATGCATGCCATGGAGGCTGCCAGGTGCAGGAACAGTTCCGAGATCGGATAGCTTCCCTGTTTCATGATCAGGGCATTTTCCGCCATGCCTAGGCTGCGGCCGTATTCGCCGCGCAGATACAAGGCGTGCGCCATCACGTAGCTGGCGAACAGGCGCAGGCCTTCGGGCAGATGCGCCGCAAGCGGATAAAACTCTTCGGCAGAATACGGGGAAGGCAAGTGTAGCAGGACGCTTGCGGCCGAGGCGAACAGGATGTGCATGGCGTGGTCGGCGAGCGATTCCTCGTCAGTTGGCGTATCGAGGATGCTCGCAAGACAGCGGCGGGCGTCGGCGATACGGTTGAGCGACAGACTGGCGTATCCGCAGATAAAGCATGCGGAATAGCGCAGTGCGGAATCGGTGGCGTCAAGATAGGGGCGCGCCGTCTTGGCAGCGAGGGCGGCCTGTCCGCGAAAGTACAGCGCTTCTGCCGCGGCGATGGTGCGCGAATCGGGGTCGGAAATGCCTGCAACCGCAGCGTCAATCTGCCCCGGCACAAAGGCGGTGCACATCAACGGCATGGGAACGCATGGGTAGCCATCGCAGTCCATCTTCCATCTCCCAACAGCTGGCAACAATGCAGCAATTGTACTCCTGTTGCTCGGGACCGGAATTTGTGGGTATCGCCTACGATTATGCCGAACGTATAAAGGAAGAGTCTATTGGCGATGCTCCCAAGGTGGCTACTGAAGCCTAGCTGACCTCGATATTAGGAAAAATTGCCACCCCTGCAAAAAGCTCTGTCGCA
>CATZKS010000171.1 GCA_958421035.1 uncultured Collinsella sp.
CCGCCAAAACCACCACGCGCAAGCGCGCTACGACGACGGTCAAAAAGGCCACGACCAAGGCTGCTGCTTCCAAGGCAGAGGCTAAGGACGAGGACAAGCCCGCAGTAAAGGCCGAGCCGGCGCCGAAGGCCGCTGAGGCCAAGACCGCTCCCAAGACTAAGGCAAAGACCGAGCCCACCAAGAAGGCCCCGGTCTCCCCCGCCGCTCCAGCCGAGGAAAAGGCTCCGACCAAGAAGACCTCCGTCCGCAAGGCAACGGCCACCCGCAAGCGTCACTAGTCTGGACGATTAAAACTTAATCCAACGCAAAAGAGGGCGCCCCAACCAGGCGCCCTCTTCTTGGTTGAACTTCTCTATTAAAAAGAGGGCCGGTTTACTACGACAAAATAGCTCTGGCCGACCACGGAGAGTATTCTATGAAATTGGCAACGCTTCTACCTGCGGATTTAATATCACCAAATTGACCGTGGTTGAGATCATTCAATTCGTCGTAGTAAACCGATGTACTTTTGTTTGACTACAAATAGTATCCGCTTGGGCGTTTTCGAATATCGCGATAATTTGGGTGGTAAAACGATTTTCTAGGACAACCGTTCGCCGATGGTAAACGAATGTTGTTTATACAGCCTGTGTCCAACAGATATACTTATATCCTGTGCGTAAAGCCCATGGCCCGCAGGCCGTGATTCTATTGAACTGGACCGTATTATGAGATTGATTCACAACAGCCGTCTGCCGCAGTTTCGTACTCCGTTTGGCGCTGTGACCACTGGAACTTCCGTTTCGCTATCGGTGATTTTGGAGGATGCCGACCCCAACCAGGCAACGCTCACCCTGCGTACCTGGGTCGATGAAGTCGGTGAGTCTCTGTACCCCATGACGCACGAGGGCGACGGCTTCTTTACCGCCGAGCTGGAGTGCACTGAGCCCTGTCTTATCTGGTACAGCTTTATCTGCAATATCGAGGGCCAGCCCGAGGTCCGCTTGGGTGCACCGCAGGGCCGCACCGGCGGCGAGGGTGTGACCTACGACTACGCCGAGGTCCCGTCGTTCCAGATTACCGTCTACAAGCACCGCGAGAACCGTCCCACCTGGTACGAGCGGGGCATGGTCTACCAGATCTTCCCCGACCGCTATGCCCGCGACGAGCATTGGCGCGAGCGTACGCTGGCCGAGATCGAAAAACCGCGCAACGGAATCCAGCGCCGCATGGTCGAGGACTGGAACGAGCCGCCCGAGTACGAGCGTGCCGAAGACGGCTCCATCAAGACCTGGGATTTTTACGGCGGCTCGCTCAAGGGTATCCAAAATGACCTGCCCCGCATTGCCGAGCTAGGCTTTACGGCCATCTACCTCAACCCCATCTTTGAGGCCGCGAGCAACCACCGCTACGACACGGCCGATTACACCAAGATCGACCCGATTCTGGGCACCGAGCAGGACTTTACGGAGCTGTGCAAGGCGGCCGAGAAGCTCGGCATTTCTATCATCCTGGACGGCGTCTTCAACCACACGGGCGACGATTCGATCTACTTTAACCGCTACGGCAATTATCCCGGCGTCGGTGCTTGGCAGAGCGAGGACTCGCCGTGGCGCGATGCGTTTTACTTCCATGAAGACGGTTCGTATGACTGCTGGTGGGGCGTGGGCAACATGCCCGCCATCAATGAGAGCTCCGAGCTGGTGCGCGAGAAGCTCCTGGGCAAGGACGGCGTGATTCGCAAATGGCTGCGCGCCGGTGCCCACGGCTGGCGATTGGACGTGGCCGACGAGCTTTCCGACGACTTCCTGGCCGAGATCAAAAAGGCCGTGCTCGCCGAAAAGCCCGATGCGCTGCTGCTCGGCGAAGTCTGGGAAGACGCCTCCAACAAGATCAGCTATGGCCATCTACGCCGCTATCTGCAGGGTTCTGAGCTCGACTCTGCCATGGACTACCCCTTCCGCGACATGGTCATCGGCTTTTTGATGGGCTACAAGAACGCATATCAGGCTGCCGAGGACATCGAGACCCTGCGCGAGAACTACCCGCGCGAGGCACTGGCCTGCGCACTCAATCTGCTTTCGAGCCACGACCGTCCTCGCATCATCTCAGTACTCGGCGGTGGCCCCGACGAGTCACAGCTGCCCGAGAGCGAGCGCAGCAAATGGCGCCTGGACGATAACTCGATGGGCCTGGCCAAGAGCCGTTTTTGGTTGGCGACGCTCATGCAGATGACCTTCCCGGGCGTACCCTCAATCTATTACGGCGATGAGTACGGCTTGGAGGGCCTCACCGATCCGGGCAACCGCCGTACCCTGCCGACCAAGGACCAACTCCACGACTTCGACACGCTGGCCATCGTTAAGAACGCGTCTGCCGTGCGCCGCGCGCTGCCCTTTATGGTCGATGGCGAGATCAAGGCCTTTGCGCTCAACGACGAAGTCTTGGCTTACACCCGCACGGGCAAAGACGGCGAGGCCGCGACGGTTATCATCAACCGCAGCCTGCGCAATTCGCACTGCGTGACGATCCCGGCGCTCGGCGAATGCGCAAGCGACGTGATCAGCGGCCACGAGTGCGAGATCCACAACGGCACGGTTACGCTCGACCTGTACCCGCTGGGCTCTTCGATCATCTATCACCATGCCGAGAAGCGCCTGCAGGAGCCGCTCGATCACGGCGCGGGCGTCGTATGCCACATCACCTCGGTGCCGACCGATGACGGCAAGCCCGGCACAATCGGTGCGCCCACGCGTCGTTTTATCGACCACCTGGCCGCCATGGGCATGCGCTACTGGCAGGTCCTGCCCGTCAACCCGACGGACTTCTTCCGCTCCCCCTATGCCGGCCCCTCGGCCTTTGCAGGCAATATCGACCTGCTGCCCGAGAGCCACGAGGAGCTGGCTGCCGACTTCGTCACCTGGAAGGCCCGCGGCGGCGAGGATGCCG
>CATZKS010000172.1 GCA_958421035.1 uncultured Collinsella sp.
ATCGAGCGAGCCGGCGATGACGTGGCCGCCCTCGTGGTCGGTGTGGTTGCCACTGATCTCGGAGCGGCCGGGCGCGTGCACATAGAGCACATGGCGATCGCCGATGGGCCCAAACTCCTCCTCAAACAGCTTGGTGAGCGTGGCGAGTGTCTTTTCGTCGGGGGTGGTCATCGGAGTCCTTTCCTTGGCGCGTACGGGTAAGTTTTGCGCCGTTATGAGTACGTTAACAACTTGAAGCGGCATGAACCAAGTGTTCACGATGCCGCACGTTACGGGCTATGTTAACGTACTCATAACACAACTCTTGTCACTTTTTGAGAATCTGGTAATCGGTAGAAATTCAGCCGTGAACGGTATTGCCGTATGGACTTATAAAGCAGAAGAGATGTGGATTGAAAAAGTAGAGTACGTTAACATGCGTCCGACGATAGCGGGCCTCGGCGCGGGCTAAACTCCTGCCCGGGCCGGCATTCACGCTATTCAGATCTCGCAAGGGTGAAGGTGATCCTGTGGCAAGGCGCCCGTCCAACGATACAGGTACGCGTCCGGTCTCCATGGCCGACGTCGCCCGCGCTGCTGGCGTTTCGCAGCAGACGGTTTCGCGCGTCGCCAACGGTTTGCCCAACGTTAACGAGCAGACGCGCCAGCGCGTGCAGGCCGCTATGCAAGAGCTCGGCTTTCGCCCGAGTTATGCCGGTCGCTCGCTGCGCGACGGCCGTTACCATTCGGTCGGCCTGTGCGTCAACGATGTCACCAAGTTTGGCAACCTCTCAATGATCGACGGCATCGCCAGCGCTGCTCGCGAGCATAATTGCGCTATCACGCTGGTCGAGATGTCCAAGACCGAGGAGTTTTCGCTTGCCGAGGCCACGCGTCGTATGGCCGCATTGCCGGTGGACGGCATCATCATCGGCATGAGCCGCATGGCGCCCGATTTTGAGACGTTTGATCCACTGCCGGGCATTGGCACGGTTATCGTCACCATGTACGCGCACCCGCGGGTGACCACGGTCGACTCCGATCATTACGGCTGCTCGCTCTTGCTTATGGATCACCTGTTTGAGCTGGGGCACGAGCAGATTCGCTATATTGGCGGCCCGTCGTTCTCGGTCGACGAACAATTTCGTCGCGCCGGTTGGCAGGATGCACTCGAGCGTAAACACATCGAGCCGGCAGAGCCGCTCGAGGGCGACTGGTCTGCCAACAGCGGCTACGAGGCCGGCAGGCACCTGGCCGAGCACGATCACACCATGACGGCGATTTACGCGGCAAACGACCAGATGGCAAACGGCGCAATTGCGGCGCTACGCGATAGCGGCCTGCGTGTGCCCGAGGACGTGAGCGTGGTGGGCGTCGACGATTCGCTCGATGATTTTGTGGCACACAACGAGCTCACGACCGTGCGATTCGATTTACATCAGCGCGGACGCGAGGTGTTTGAGCATGCGGTTCCCGAGGCGGGTACGGCGGGTAAAACCGTTGCCATTCGTATTCCCGGTCAGCTTATCATTCGACATAGTACAGCGATACCGCACGCATAGTTTGTGCAGGTAAACGGCGGTATATTCCACCTCAATAACAATCGATAAGGATGCTGGCAGATAGCGTGTCTATGAAGCCGAGTGCTATGATAGACGGGCTCTTTTGTCTATCTAGGAGGCTTTGCCTGATGGAGATCACCAAGGATATCCGCTACGTTGGCGTCGACGATCACGACATTGACCTGTTCGAGGGCCAGTACGATGTGTCCGAGAACGGTATGGCATACAACAGCTACGTTATCTTGGGCGAAAAGATTGCTGTCGCCGATTCAGTCGACGGCGGTTTTGTCGACGAGTGGCTCGGTAACATCGAAGCCGTGCTCGACGGTCGCACGCCCGATTACCTGGTCGTTCACCATATGGAGCCCGATCACTCCGCTGGCATCGCCGCCTTTATGGAGCGCTATCCCCAGGCCCAGATCGTGGCCAGCATGGGCGCCTTCCGCATGATGACCAACTACTTTGGTACCGATTATCCGGAGCGCAAGATGGTCGTCAAAGAGGGCGACGTGCTCGACCTGGGTGGCCACAGCCTAACGTTTGTCGGCGCCCCCAACGTGCACTGGCCCGAGGTACTGTTCTCTTACGAGGCCACCGACAAGGTGCTCTTTAGCGCCGACGGCTTTGGCAAGTTTGGCGCTAACGACATCGAGGATCCCGAGGGCTGGGCCTGCGAGGCACGCCGCTACTACTTTGGCATCGTCGGTAAGTTCGGCAAGTTCGTGCAGACCGTGCTCAAGAAGGCCGCCGACCTGGACATCCAGATCATCTGCCCGCTTCATGGTCCCGTGCTGACCGAGAACCTGGGCTACTACCTCGACACCTATAACACCTGGTCGAGCTATCAGCCCGAGGACGAGGGCGTCACGATCGCCTACGCGAGCGTGTACGGGCATCTGAAGGCTGCCGTTGAGGAGCTTGCATCTGCGCTTGAGGCTCGCGGCCAGAAGGTCTCCGTCTTTGACCTGGCTCGCGACGACATGGCCGAGGCCGTTGAGGATGCGTTCCGCTACGACCGTCTGGTGCTCGCTTCCATCACCTATCAGGGTGAGATCTTCCCGTTCATGAGCACCTTTATCCATACGCTTGCCGAGCACGCCTATCAGAACCGTACGGTGGCACTCGTCGAGGCCGGCTCCTGGGCGCCCACCGCTGCCAAGGTTATGGCCAAGGAGCTCGAGGGCATGAAGGACATCACCTTGGCGCAGAACAAGGTGACCGTGCTGGGCTCGCTCAACGACGCCTCGCGCGCTCAGATCGAGGTCCTCGCCGACGAGCTTTCCAAGTAGCGATATTTCGCTTTTAAGGGGGTGCGGACAGAAAGTTGGACCGCGGGGCGGTCCGGACTGGAGGTTCGCA
>CATZKS010000173.1 GCA_958421035.1 uncultured Collinsella sp.
GGGGCATGCCCCGCCTCTTACACCACATCTCTGCGCGCTACCGTTCCGGATGCCCCTCAGAGACGAAAAAGCAAAAAACAGCCCCCGTTTTAGCGTCGTCAGAGCCAAAACGGGGGCCGTTCCGTGCTTTATCTAGCTGGTAAAGCCTTTACCTTGCTGAATACTCTCGATTTTGCACGGCGCAGGCGGGGGTACCTTTGTCCACGGCATAATATGGAAGCCAATCACCAACCTACCGGCAAGCTCGTGTCGGCAGCCCCGGCCTTTCCTTTGCCTAGCGCGACCCTCGCGAAGCGCGTGAGCGATAGGGAAAGGAAAGGCCGGGGCGAGCAGCCCGCGGCGTAGCCAGTGTTCGCGTTACGGCAGAATATGGAAGCCCAAAGCGGCGATATCCTTGGCAAAGCCGCGCACGGTGTCGAGCGAGACCTCGTACGGGTCGCGACCGATGTTCTTGCGCTTGGCCAGGATGCTGTTGGGCACCGTGATGATCTGGCAACCGCAGGCCTCGGCCTGATAAATGTTGATGAGCTCGCGCGTGGACGCCCACAGGACCTCGCAGTTGGGCTTTGCGGCGGCCTTCTTGACCGACTCCGTCATAAACGGAATGGGGTCGACGCCGGTATCGGCGATGCGGCCGGCAAAGAGCGAGATGATGGACGGCGTCTCGGTGTCAACGGCCTCGACCATCTCATCGACCTGCGTAGGCGTAAAGATGGTAGTGACGTTGACCTTGATGCCGTCGGCGGAAAGCTTGCGGACCAGCTCGGCGGTGGACTCGCCCTTGGTGGTCACGCACGGAATCTTGACGTAGACGTTCTCGGCCCAGGTAGCGATCTCGCGGGCCTCGACCTCCATGGTCTCGACGTCGTCGGCAAAGACCTCAAACGAGACGGACACATCGGTGATGTGGGCCAGGACCTCCTTGGCAAACGCGCGGTAATCCGTCACGCCGCCCTTCTTCATAAGGGACGGGTTGGTCGTGAAACCCTGAACGTTGCCGTTCTCGTACATGTCGAGCATGCCCTCGAGGTTTGCACCGTCAGCGAACACCTTGATTGCCATCTGCCTGATTCCTTTCGCTTGCACACGGGCGTTAAACTGCTAAACACTTTACCTACGTTTATCAAGGCGTGAGCTGCGGTTTTTTATCTTCTCGGCGAACGGTATAAACACCTCAGTGTTTGGATTGATAAATCGATTGAGCATGCAAAAGCAAAGAGTCGCAGTTTGAGCAAACGTCAGAACGCGGGATTCATTAGATGAGGCCGAAATGCTGCATCGCTGTGACGGTACCGTCGTGTGCGACATCGTCGGTCACGTAGTCGGCGACCGCCTTGACCTCAGGCATGGCGTTGCCCATGGCGACAGCCGTCTCGACCGCAGCGAGCATGCCCAGGTCGTTACCCGAATCGCCGAAGCCAAAGGTGCGCGCGTTGCCGGTGCGACCCAGGTATTCCAGCGCTCGCGCCACGCCCACGCCCTTGTCGATGCCCTTGGGGCTCAGCTCGCGATTCTGACCACCGGTGTTGCACAGCTCAAACTCGCGATCGATAAAGCCATCATCGTTGGCTACGCGAGCCAGGTCGCTCGCGACGATGCCTACCTTGCCCACGCGCAGACTGCCGTCGACGCGCATTTCCTCGGCGCTGTGCACCACAGAAGTGCCGATCAGAGATGACTGCTCAACACCCGCGGGTTCCAGGGCAAAAGTAGCCACGTTGGTCTCGAAAAAGGCTTCAATCCCTGCCGCGGCCATACGGCGTGCAAGCTCCTCAACAATGTCTTCGTCAAAGCAGTCCTCATACACCACGCGGCCCTCGACCTCGAGCGTGGCTCCCGCCATGGCAACGACGCCCGCGGGGTCGAGCGCACGCAAGCTATCGGCGATGAGCCACAAGGGACGACCCGTGCAGATAAATGCCTGGTGTCCCGCGTCGCGCAGACGATGAAACGCCTCAACGACCGCCTGCGAGGGGTGAACCGCCGAAAAGTCCTTGTCGGTCATGTTGTCGGGATCGAACGACGTCAGCGTGCCGTCCACGTCAAAAAAGAGCACGGCGGAATCGGGGCACGCATCAATCATATGGGTTCCTTTCAGGGGCGAGAGTAAACGAAGCATCCATCATATAATGGAGCGACGCAACCAGAGAGGTCACCCATGGAATTTTACGCAAGCTGCCCCGAGGGCTTTGAGTCCGCACTCGCCGATGAGCTTAAACGCCTCGGGCTTTCGCATGTTCGCCGGCTGAAGGGCCGCGCTACATTTGAGGGCGAGCTCGAAGAAGGCTACCGCGCCTGTCTGTGGTCGCGCCTGGCGAGCCGTGTGTTCGTGGTACTCGGGCGCTTTGAGGCGCAGGATGCCGATGAACTGTACGATAGCGTTTACGACATCGCCTGGGAGACCATCATCCGCCCCGGCGCCACCATCGCCATCACCGCCCGCGGCGTGACCGAGCAGCTGCGCAACACGCGCTTCTCGGCCCTGCGCGCCAAAGACGCGCTGTGCGACCGTCTGGCCGAGACCACGGGCCGTCGCGCCGACGTCGATGCCGCCGACCCCGATGTTCACCTGTTGCTTTCGCTGCGTCAGCGCCGCGCGAGCATCAGCCTGGACCTTTCGGGCGACCCGCTGTTCAAGCGTCTGCCGCCCGCTGCGACTCGTGCCGGCGAGGGCGCACATGTGTTGCGCCCCGACTACGCCGCCCTGGTGCTGGCGCAGGTCGGCTGGACCGCACTATGCGAGCGCGAGCTGACGGCCGACGATTACGAAAACGAAGCCCTTCCCACGCTAATCGATGCCTCGTGCGCCGGCGGCGGTCTGCTGCTGGAGGCCGTGAATA
>CATZKS010000174.1 GCA_958421035.1 uncultured Collinsella sp.
CGCCGTTTTGTGGTGGTTTCCGCCTGCGGTCGCCGTTTTAAGGGCGACACCAAGGTGACCGACCTGCTCTATCTGGTCAATGCGCACGTTAAGTACCACGTGTCGTGTGAGGAGCTACTCGAGGACATTGGCCAGCGCTATTTTGATATCGCTGACGAGCTGGAGCTCACCTATCCCATCCGTGAGGAGTTCGCGGCCTTTGCCGAGCGCGCCCGCTCGGGCGGCTACTCCACCGAGGAGCTTGTGAGCCGTGGCGAGTACTTTACCGCCCGCCTGATGGCCGAGTACCTGGGCTTACCGTTCCTGGACGCCGCGACGGTTGTGGCGTTCCATCACGACGGTACGCTCAGCATGAATCGCACCTCCGAGCTGGTGCAGGAGTACGGTCAGCAGGGCGGCTTTGTTATGCCCGGTTTCTACGGCGCGACGCGTGAGGGCCAGATCAAGCTGCTCGACCGTGGTGGCGGCGATATCTCGGGCTCGATCTTGGCTAAGTGCCTGGGCGCCGATCTGTACGAGAACTGGACCGACGTCTCGGGCTTCTATTCTGCCGATCCGCGCATCGTTCCCGAGGCTCAGCCCATTGCGCGCGTTACCTATGAGGAGCTGCGCGAGCTTTCGTACATGGGCGCAAGCGTCCTGCACGAGGAGGCCGTGTTCCCCGTGCGCGAGGCGGGTATTCCGCTGGTCATCAAGAACACCAATGCGCCGCAGGACCCCGGCACCATCATTAGCGAGACGGCTGATGAGGGCGAGGCGGAGCCCATCATTACCGGTGTGACCGGCAAGCGCGGTTTTGTCGCCATCAACGTTGCCCGCGACCGCACCAAACCCCGTGTCGGTTTTATGCGCCGCGCGCTTTCGGTCTTCGAGCGCTATGACGTTTCCGTCGAGCACATGCCCACCGGTGTCGACCGCTTTGGCGCCGTGGTGCAGGAGCAGGATGTGCACGACTCGCTGTACTCGCTCGTGGGCGACATTCAGCAGGAGGTCGAGCCGCTTGAGATCGAGGTCGTTGAGGGTCTGGCGCTCATCGCGACCGTTGGCCGCAACCTGCGTGGTCGTGCCGGCATCTCGGGCCACCTGTTTGGCATGCTCGGCCAGGCTGGCGTGAGCGTGCGCATGATTTCGCAGAGCTGCGACGAGATCAACATCATCATCGGCGTCGAGGAGAAGGACTTTGACCTGGCGATTCAGACCATCTACCGTGCCTTCTCCGATGAGAATGGCATTGTGAAGGTCTCCGACCTGGAGGCTCCCGCGCCGGTTGATCCCGCCCTGGCCGCGCTCCACAAGTAGCTGCCATCCCGGTGAATTTTTGGGACAAGTGCCAGAAATCTACGGCGGGGCGTTTCGTTTCGGTTTCGTTTCGACGGGGCGGGTTTCGTGCCCGCCCCGTTCTTGTATACACTGGCAACAATAATCGGCCTGCTCGGCGTGCGGGCAAAAGCCACAACCTTTAAAGGGGGAAGCATGAAACAGTACACGGTTGCTATTTTGGGCGCGACGGGAGCCGTGGGCACCCAGATGCTCGAGTGCCTCAACGAGCAGGAGTTTCCGGTCGGTAAGCTCAAGCTGCTGGCGAGCGCGCGCTCTGTGGGCAAGACCGTTGAGTTCCGCGGCGAGCAGGTTGTGATCGAAGAGGCTTGCCCCGAGGCCTTTGAGGGCTGCGACATCGTGCTCGGCGCTGCCGGCGACGATATCGCGAAGGAGCTGCTGCCCGAGGCCGTCAAGCGCGGCGCCGTCGTGGTTGACAACAGCCACGCCTTCCGTCTGGATCCCGAGGTGCCGCTGGTCGTGCCCGAGATCAATGCCGACGATATCAAGTGGCATCACGGTCTGATCGCCAACCCCAACTGCGCGACCATCATCGGCTTGGTTCCCACGTGGCCGCTGCATCAGCTCGCCGGCGTGAAGCGTATGATCGTCTCAACGTACCAGGCGGCTTCGGGTGCTGGCGCTCCCGGTATGGCCGAGCTCGAAGCACAGCTTGCCGCCCTGGGCCGTGGTGAGGAGATTCCCGAGCCGCGCGCTTTTGCCGCCCAGCTGGCGAGCAACCTGATTCCGCAGATTGGCGGCGTCAAGGAGGAGGGCTTTACTTCCGAGGAGATGAAGCTGCAAAACGAGGGCCGCAAGATCATGCACCTGCCCGAGCTGCGCGTGAACTGCACCTGCGTGCGCGTGCCTGTGCTGCGCTCGCACTCCGAGAGCATTACGCTCGAGTTTGAACGCGATATTACGGTTGACGAGGCCCGTGCTGCGCTGGCTGCCGCTCCGGGCGTGAAGCTGGTTGACGACATGGACGCCGAGGATGCACACGATCGCTTCCCCATGCCGATGGATACGTCCGACCAGGACCTGATTTGGGTCGGCCGCGTGCGTCGCGACATCTCGAACTCCGAGGCCGCGCGTGGCATCACCTTCTGGTGCTGCGGCGACCAAATCCGTAAGGGCGCGGCAACCAACGCCGTCCAGATCGCCAAGCTGCTCTGCGAGTAGTGTGACTTGTTCGGCGGGGGCCGGGCTTAGTTTTCAGAACGTCCTCGACCATGTGCGGCGCCTTGTCCTGCTCCTTCGGAGCCGCGGACAAGGCGCCGCACTGGTCTGCGGAGTGTTCTGAAAACCAAGCCCGGCCCCCGCCTGCTGTGACTCGGCTGCGAGCGGCCTGCGATGGGGCCGTTGTTGGTTGGGGCCGCTGGGCTGATGTTGGGGCGTGTGGCTGTTGCGGGCCCTGGTCCCGGCGGCGGCCTCGGCGCTTCGCGCCTGCTGCCTGGGGCGACTTTGGGGTCGATTGGGGTTGTCTGCACAATTCGCGGTATTATGTTTGCGAA
>CATZKS010000175.1 GCA_958421035.1 uncultured Collinsella sp.
CGGCACCGATGATGGTGTGCATCTCGTCGATAAACAAGATGACGTCGTCGGCTTCGGTTGCCTCCTGGATCACGTTCTTGAGGCGCTCCTCAAACTCACCGCGATACTTGGCACCCGCAACAAGACCCGGCAGATCGAGCGTCCAGATATTCTGGTTCATAAGATTCTCGGGCACATTGCCGGCAGCGATCTGCTGCGCCAGGCCCTCGACGATGGCCGTCTTACCCACGCCGGGGTCACCCAGGATGAGCGGGTTGTTCTTGGTGCGGCGCGAAAGGATCTCCATCATGCGCTGGACTTCCTTTTCGCGGCCAATCACGGGATCGAGCTCGCCGTCGCGCGCCTTCTGCGTAAGGTTGGTGGCGAACTGCTTAAGCGTATCGGTGCCGCTCCCCTTTTGCTGCGACGCGTCCGAGCCGCTAAAGAACGGCAGGCCCGCACCGGGACGCCCGGCACCGGCGCCGGCGAGCGGACGCTTCTTGTCCTGGTCCTTGGCGGTAAGTTTCTCGATAGCCTTTTTGATGGAGGCGGACGACACACCCAGGCGCATGAGGATGTCCATGGCCATGCCGTTACCCTCTTCGACGATGCCAATCAGCAAGTGCTCGGTCGACACGTAGGTCTGGTTGTTCTCACGTGCCACGCGGAAGGAGCGCTCCATCACGCTAATGACGAGCGGCGTAAAGGCAAGCTTGGCAGCCTCGGTCTCCTCGCTGGGCTCGGGAACCGTGGTCTGGACCTCCTTGAGGGTGTCCATGATGTCGTCGTAGGAGATATCAAGCGAACGCAGCGCCTCGGCGGCAATGCCCTCGTCCTCCTTGGCAAGCGCGAGCAGCAGGTGCTCGGTGCCCACCTTATTTGAATGAAGATCGAGCGCCTCCTGTTTGGCCATCGACATGACCTTGCGCGCTCGATCGGTAAATCTATCTAACATGCTCGTTTCCTTACATGAGTTCATCGAAATCAAAACGCCCGCCCGTCGGCGGCGCTTTTGTCTCTTTACCCACAGGTCGTCTATGTTAACAGCTGGAGGAATATCTATAAACCCGGCTCACATGAATGCAGGTTATGACCGCATCGCGGGACTCACCGCGCGATGCGCGACGGGCGCCCCGCAAGAGAAACCCTAGACGTCTTTCACCACGTCGGGACTCGTCGCACGCGATGCGCGATAGGCATCGGCCTCCTTGGAGACGCGTTCGAGCAGCTCGGATGTATCGACGCCCTCGACTTGCGCGACCGTTTCAACCGTCTGCATGGCGACCGCCCTCAGGTACGCGCACGCGCTGTCCCCCAGCTGCTCGAGGTCTATCTCCTCGCCGCCCTCCCGGGCAAAGCCGACCGCCATCACAAAGCCCATGATGCCCGAGACCAGAAAGCCCACCGCAAAGCTCGAATCTGCCTTGAGCTCTTCTCCGTCAGGGTGGACGATCTCTCTCACGCGGTCGATGATGATCGTATGGATGCCCTGCACGACCTGCTCGGCGGCACCCGCCCTCATGGTGATGACGATGCGCCGCAGCAGGCAGCGGACGTCGCGCCGGTCGAACGCCGAAAGGTCGCCCTCGCTCGAAAAATGCCAGAGGGCATCGGTGATAAGCTCGTTATCCTGCAGCAGCTGGGTCATGGCGATGGCGACGAGTTCATCGAAATCGTGAAAATAGTAGTAAAACGTTCCGCGATTGCACTGGGCGGCGCGGGTCACCTCGCCAACCGACAGCTCGAAGATGCTGTTGTTCTCGATGAGCTCCCAAAACGCCTCGATGATACGGGTGCGCGCATCGGGCGCATCGGCGTCCTTACGCGGTCTCGCCATGCGCCTCACCGCACCCCTGCGCCTTGGCGTTCATGATGAGCATCTGAAGACGGTTCTCCACGTTGGCGAAGCTCACGTCGGGATCGTAGTCGAGCGGCAGGAACTGCGCCGTGGGATACTGCTCCTTGAGCGCATGGATGAGCCCGCGCCCCACGACATGGTTGGGCAGACACCCGAACGGCTGCAGGATCACGAAGTTGCGGCAGCCGCGCTTGGCGTGCTCGAGGATCTCCGCCGGAATCAGCACGCCCTCGCCCGCATCGAACGTATGGTGCAGGATCTTATCGCTCGCGCGCACGAGCTCGGGCATGCGCGTCGGCGGCTCGTAGAGCGGGCTCGACGCGCCCAGGCGGTCGCAACGGTCGTGCGCGAGCTCGAACAGGTTGTCCGCCGTGGCGTACCAGGCCTTTTCGGGCAGCGACAGGTCGACGTGGAACTCGCGCGACTGCGCATGCTTGTAGAAATAGGTCTTGCGGATCACGTCGGTCATGCGCGCCTCGATGACCTCGAGCCCGTTGTCCTCGAGGTAGCGCTCGATCTCGTGGTTGGCGCCGAGATGGAAATTGAGCAGGTACTCGCCCACGATGAGAACGGTCGGATGCGGGTTCGAGCGGTCGTACGGAACGGCGTCCATGATCGCAAGCGCGCGTTTGAAGCCCGTCGCCTGGCCTCTCAGCCCGGAGCGCTCCATGCCCTCGATAACCTCATCGAGCGCGCGGTCGAACGCAGCGTCCGCCGCGCCCTTCTCGAGCTCGTAGGGACGGATGCGCCTAAGCATGGCCTCGAGGGCATCGATCATGGGAAGACCGTAGGCGATCTGGATGCTCGGGCCAAGGCCGAGCTTGAAGCCCGGATGCGCATTGTGGGCATCGACGTCGTCGTTGGTGAGCACCGGGACATAGTCGTATCCCGCGTCGTCGAGCGCGCGGCGCAGCAGGGGCATGTAGTGCGTCAGGCGGCAGTCGCCGATATACTTGCCAGTCACCACGGCGACGTCGTGCGG
>CATZKS010000176.1 GCA_958421035.1 uncultured Collinsella sp.
GGCCCAGGTAGTCGAAGGTAAATAGCTGCTTGACGGTAGCGGTGGCGCTGGAGCCGTCGTTCTTGACAACTAGGATCTGATCGCCCTGGTGAATGGTGCCAGAGTACACGCGGCCGATGCCGATACGGCCAACGAAGTTGGAGTGATCGATGGTCACGCACTGCATGGCCAGCGGGGCGTTCTCGTCAACCTCGGGCGCGGGCATGTCGTCGATGATCATATCGAGCAGCGGATACATGTCCATGTTGCCGTCGTTGGGGTCAAGGCGGGCAAAGCCATTCATGGCGCTGGCGTAGACCACGTGCTCCATGGCGAACTCAAGCTGGTCATCGGTGGCACCCAGGTCGGCCATGAGGTCCAGGCAGTCGTTGTAGGCCTTCTCGGGGTTGGCGCCCGGACGGTCGATCTTGTTGATGA
Source organism: uncultured Collinsella sp. (assembly GCA_958421035.1). Lineage (GTDB taxonomy): Bacteria > Actinomycetota > Coriobacteriia > Coriobacteriales > Coriobacteriaceae > Collinsella. The sequence continues at coordinate 418 of CATZKS010000176.1, forward strand.
CGATCATGATCTTAAGACCGGTGTCGATAGCGTGACGCAGCACGAAGCGGGTCTGGGGCATGGGGCCCTCAAAAGCGTCGACCAGCAGCAGGGCGCCGTCGGCCATACGCAGCACGCGCTCGACCTCGCCGCCGAAGTCGGCGTGGCCCGGGGTGTCGATGACGTTGATCTTGACGTCCTTGTACTCGATAGAGATGTTCTTGGCGAGAATCGTAATGCCGCGCTCGCGCTCCTGGTCGTTAGAATCCAGGACGCGGTCCTCGACCTGCTGGTTGGCACGGAAGGCGTCCGTGGCACGCAGGAGTTTGTCGACCATCGTCGTCTTGCCGTGGTCGACGTGAGCGATGATGGCGATGTTCCTCAGATTGTCTACGCGCATGTAGTTCCCCTATCTTCTATCTATATACAACCGGCACGCGTATGCGGCCCGCCCAGCGATATAACGCTCAGCGGGAATATTGAGCCTTTTACCGAAAACTCGTTTATTTTAGCGATTTTAGATGAGAGGGGTTTCCTCACCTGCAGGTTCAGGGTCGCTCCACATAAAACCATCGCCGGCGCCCATGCCCTCATACAGCACATATGCCGAAAAACCACTCTCGAGCGTGGTTTCGAAGAAGCTCACGAGCAGAGCATCGTGATAGCCGCCGTCAATCTCGACGCAGCCGGTGTAGCCGATGGCATAGCGAGCGATACGGCCCAGGCCCTCGTCCTTAAGACCCATCTTGTGCTCGGAGATAAAGTTGGTGGCCGCCTCGAGGCACGCCTCTTCGCCATCCTCATCGAGCGCCGCCAGATAACGGTTGGAAGCGGCGTCCTCAATTGCCACGACCACGCCAGGGTTTTCACCGGCGGCAAGGTCGTCCAAGAACGCGCCGATCAGATCGCACACCATGGCGTCGAGCTCGGCGGAGACGTTACCGGCGTCCTGCATATCCTGTGCCATCTTTAGACCTTCCCATCGAGTCTGGCGTCGTTACAGTTCTTGTGCCTCGGCGGCGATCCTGGCGGCAGCGTCGCGGGCGCGCATCATGTCCGCTGCGCGCTTGTCGAGCACCTTGATCTGACTGGTCAGCATTACCGCATCGACCACACCCCAGATCACAAGGCCCGTAGAGATCGAAAACCCAAGCGCACCAACTGTACCACGAAGGCGCGAGCAGATTGCCGCGACAAGGGCGGAGACGACAACCATCTTGATAAACGAGCCGCGGCGCTCGCGAAGCGTGCGGGCCTGCGTCACATAGGCAATGCGAGCCGCCTCAGAAGCCTCCGAGCGCATCTGGGCCTCGCGGGCGATCGCAGCCGCCTCAGCCGACATACCGCCGGCCATCAGCGAACGCTCCGCAACCTGGACGCCCCGCATTTAGAAGTCATCGGGGGAGAGCGTATGGACGAACTCGTCGAACTTCTCGAACTCCTGCTCGTCGTCGACTTCCTCGGCGTGGGTAGAAACAGTGCCCAGGCGATTCATGATGTCGTCCTCCACAAACATGGGGGCATTGCTGCGCACGGCAAGGGCAATGGCATCACTGGGGCGGGCGTCGATCTTGCGCTCGTCACCATCGGCCAGTACGACGATCGTCGCGTAGAACACCGGCGGCTCGGCGCGAACGATCTCGATGCGCTCGAGCTTGGCGCCCAGGGCGCCAACAGTATCGAGCAACAGGTCATGGGTAATCGGGCGCTCGGCGCGGCCGCTATCGATGCCGCGGCTAATGGCAGCAGCTTCAAACGAACCAGTCTGAATGGAAAGGGAACGCAGCGGCGCGGGCGAGTCCGATTTGCTGCAGCGCTCGCGAAGCACGATAAGCGATGGCACGGGACCGGCGGCCATGACGATGGTCTCTATGTCGACACGAACCATGGAACACCTCCGGTACGTAGCGGTTAACACGCGGCAGCTCCACCGCATTGAATAGCTATACTACCCAATCTTTCGCACAGCACACAAAACCAAAATGAGATTTATCGCAGACAAGAAAAAAGCCCCAAGGCAATGCCCCAGGGCTCTTCACAGTTTTGATGGTGGACCTGACAAGATTCGAACTTGTGACCTCCCGGTTATCAGCCGGACGCTCTAACCAACTGAGCTACAGGTCCATCATGGTGGAGGTTAGGGGGATCGAACCCCTGACCTCAGGCTTGCAAAGCCCGCGCTCTCCCAGCTGAGCTAAACCCCCACGGAGACAGTAATAAACACCCCAGCGGCGACTCGGCTCTCGCTGGGGTGTTTATTGCGAAAGAAAGTGGTGGACCTGACAAGATTCGAACTTGTGACCTCCCGGTTATCAGCCGGACGCTC
>CATZKS010000177.1 GCA_958421035.1 uncultured Collinsella sp.
GCAGGAAGCTTGGATACGCCTAGGCGCGGTCCAAGAAATCGTCCGCACCCCCAAATCGGCACCTAAGCAATGAGGCAGGAACTATTCCACCGCAACTGCCCACATATGCAAAAGGAGGCCTCCGCGGCGATGCGGAGGCCTCCTTTTTGTGCACGGTGTACTTGTGAGTGTGCAAGTGGGGGAGTTGTTACTCCTCGACGATCTCGGTGATCGCGCCGGCGGGGCAAGCGTCCTGGCAAGCGCCACAGGCGACGCAGGAGTCCTCGTCAGCGACGGTAGCGACGTCCTGGAGCTCCAGAACGCCAGCGGGGCAGGAGTCGACGCAAACGCCACAAGCGATGCACTCGTCGGCATCAATTACGGGATGAGCCATGGTAGTTTCCTCTCTGTTGACCGACGCTACAGGCGATGCGCGCCGGTTTGATTCGGGCAAAAACATACCACGGGAGCGACCGTTTGCAATACCCTCTGGCCGGCATCTTCATACCGTTCGCCGAGTATGCCAAGGTTTACTAAAAAATGCGCAGGTGGGGCCGTTGAGCTGCGCAAATGTTAGCTAAAGGTGACTTGAAATATTGAGCTATTGAGCGCGTCTGCGGAAAGGGCATCCCGTTATTTGGCCGAAAACCGGGTCGCAGTTTCCGGTTAGGCCCGCTAGCGGAAAATGCGAGCCGGTATCAGCTCTCAAAACGGGATACGGTTTTCGGTTGAGCCTTCAGACGGAAACTGCGACCCGGAATCCACGCTCAAACTGGGATGAGCTTTCCGCAAGACGGCCCCCAGGCACCCCCGGACGCAAACCTCAGCCATCTCTACATAGATCTCGATAGATTTGCCGAGAACTCAATCAGCGCATCTACCTGCGCATTTAAGAACCTAAACTCTCAGCAATAAGAAATCTTATATGAATTGACTTAGATTTTGTATATTCCGGCCCATAAGGGGATACACTACATCCTGAAAGACAAGCCGAAACACCGCTCGGCAGACCGCCGAGTCGGTGCAAACGCACAAGAGAGAGGGAATTTCTAATGGGCAAGATTCTTGGTATCGACCTTGGTACTACTAACTCCGCAATGGCCGTTCTCGAGGGCGGTTCTCCGACCATTATCGTGAACGCCGAGGGCGACCGCACCACCCCGTCCGTCGTGGGCTTCCGTGCCGACGGCGACCGCGTCGTGGGTAAGGCCGCTAAGAACCAGGCTGTCACCAACCCCAAGAACACCGTGTTCTCCATCAAGCGCTTCATGGGCCGCAAGTACTCCGAGTGCACCTCCGAGATCAAGACCGTGCCGTACGAGGTCAAGGAGGGCCAGGGTGGCCGTGCCGTCGTCGACATCGAGGGCAAGGATTACACCGCCGAGCAGGTGAGCGCCATGACGCTCGCCAAGATGAAGGCCGACGCCGAGAAGTATCTGGGCGAGACTGTCACCGACGCCGTCATCACCGTCCCGGCCTACTTCAACGACGCCCAGCGTCAGGCCACCAAGGACGCCGGTAAGATCGCCGGCCTCAACGTCAAGCGTATCGTCAACGAGCCGACCGCTGCTGCCCTGGCCTATGGCCTGGACAAGCAGGGCACCGACCAGCGCATCCTGGTCTTCGACCTGGGTGGCGGCACCTTTGACGTCTCCATCCTCGACCTCGCCGACGGCGTGTTTGAGGTTCTGTCCACCTCGGGCGACAACCACCTGGGCGGCGACGACTGGGATCAGCGCGTCATCGATTGGATGGCCGATAAGTTCCAGCAGGAGAACGGTGTCGACCTGCGTCAGGACCCCATGGCCCTGCAGCGTCTGAAGGAGGCCGCCGAGAACGCCAAGAAGGAGCTCTCCGCCGCCCAGCAGACCACCATCAACCTGCCGTTCATTACCATGAACCAGTCCGGCCCGCTGCACCTCAACTACACGCTGACCCGCGCCGAGTTCGAGAAGATCACCCGCGACCTGCTCGAGCGCTGCAAGCAGCCTGTCACCAACGCCCTGCGCGACGCCAAGCTTAAGCTCTCCGATCTGACCGAGGTCATCCTCGTCGGCGGCTCCACCCGTATGCCCGCCGTCCAGGAGCTCGTCAAGACTATGACCGGCAAGCAGCCCAACATGTCCGTGAACCCCGACGAGGTCGTTGCCGACGGCGCTGCCGTCCAGGGCGGCGTGCTCACCGGCGACGTCGAGGGCATCCTGCTGCTCGACGTTACCCCGCTGTCGCTGGGCGTCGAGACCATGGGCGGCATCATGACCAAGATGATCGACCGCAACACCACGATCCCGACCTCCAAGACCGAGGTCTACTCCACCGCTGCCGACAACCAGACCAGCGTCGAGATCAACGTGCTCCAGGGCGAGCGTGAGCTTGCCCGCGACAACAAGTCGCTCGGTAAGTTCCAGCTGACCGGTATCCCGGCTGCCCGCCGCGGCGTGCCGCAGATCGAGGTCACCTTCGACATCGACGCCAACGGTATCGTCAAGGTCTCCGCTAAGGACAAGGGCACCGGCAAGGAGCAGCAGATCACCATCTCCGGCTCCACTGCTCTGTCCGACGACGAAGTCGATCGTATGGTCAAGGACGCCGAGGCTCATGCCGAGGAGGACAAGAAGCAGAAGGAAGAGGTCGAGGTCCGCAACCAGA
>CATZKS010000178.1 GCA_958421035.1 uncultured Collinsella sp.
AAGAGAAGAGGCGGGGCATGCCCCGCCTCTTACACCACATCTCTGCGCGCTACCTTCGAATCGCTCAAATTAGGCAATTTGCTCTCGATTTTGCTGCTACTAAATTGGTGACAGTACTCATATTTGCCACTTTTTGACCACGAGGTGTTCAGAGGAGCTCTCGAGAAGCATCTAACGCTACAATAACTACCACGTGGCTGGGTTTTGCCGGCCGATGTGCGATGTCGTGGGAGGGGACATGGTCGAGTTTACAAAGACGATTAAAGATCCGTTGGGATTACATGCCCGCCCGGTTGCGCTGCTCTATGACATCATTGCCAAGCATCGTAGCGACGTGTCAGTCAGCATCGGTGATCGCCACACGGACGGCCGCGATGTCATGGGACTCATGGCTCTCTACGGCGAGTGCGGCGAGGACATCATCTTCCGCGTTTCGGGCGTAGATGAGGCCTCCTGTGTCACATCGATCAGAAATCTCTCGCTTTAAGCATGACAGGGCGTGGTAAAGGATGGTCCTTTGCCGCGCCCTTTTGTTTCGTATAGGAAACTTTTTCGAAATCTGAATGGGGACCCTTTCCAAAAAGTTAACCACGTGCTAGTTTACTATAGCGAACATAGACGTGGTTAACTTTTAACGCGTCGATGTTGAGGACGAACTGACGTTAGGAGCCACTCATGTCTTGCGGACCGCAGATGCCGGCCATGCCGCTTTCGATGGTAAAAGCGGGCGAAACCGTGCGCGTGTCTCGTGTAAAGGGCAATGAGGACATGAAGCACCACCTCAAGGACCTCGGCTTTGTCGAGGGCAGCGAGATCCACGTGGTGAGCTCGAGTGGCGCCAATATCATCGTCACAGTGTTGGGCGCACGCTTTGGCATCGATTCCAAGGTTGCCATGCACATCATGACCGTCGGTTAGTCCACAGCATTTGATAAAAACCGAAAGGGGGACAAGAGGATGAAGACGTTGGGTGACGTTAAGGTGGGCGAGAGCTCTACCATCGTCAAGCTTCACGGTGAGGGCGCGCTTCGCCGCCACCTTATGGACCTGGGGCTCATCAAGGGCACTTCGTTCAAGGTCGTAAAGGTAGCACCGCTCGGTGATCCAGTCGAGATCAACGTGCGCGGCTACGAGCTTTCCATCCGCAAGGAGGAGGCGGCTGTCGTCGAGGTCCAGTAGGGGCTTGCTACGTATATTTCTGCAGATAAAGTTAGGTTTTTCTAACTTAATGCAGCACTTTGAAGCACATTATCCAGCCCGTGCGGAGAAAGCAGCGCGGGCACATAAGGAAGAAGGATTGAATGGCGGATTCTCAGATCCATGTCGCACTGGCGGGTAACCCCAACTGCGGCAAGACCACGCTTTTCAACCTGATCACCGGCGCCAACGGCTACGTTGGCAACTGGCCCGGCGTCACGGTTGAGAAAAAGGAGGCCAAGCTCCTAAGCGACAAGAACGTTACCATCACGGACCTCCCTGGTATCTATTCGCTTTCCCCCTACAGCCCCGAGGAGCAATGCTCGCGCGATTATCTCATGAGCGGCGAGCCCGATGTGGTCGTCCAGGTTGTCGATGCCACCAACCTCGAGCGCAACCTGTACCTGGCGCTTCAGGTTATCGAGACCGGCCTGCCCGTAGTCGTCGCCCTCAACATGGCCGACTTGGTCGAGAAGAACGGCGATAAGATCGACACGGACAAGCTCTCCAAGAAGCTCGGTTGCCCGGTCATGATGATCTCGGCCCTTAAGAACAAGGGTATCAAGGAGCTTTTCGAGCAGGTTAAGAAGTCCGCTGCTTCCAAGGGCCAGGTGCCGGAGCACAAGTTCGATTCCTCCATCGAGGACGTTCTGGACCACATCGAAAACAACCTGCCGGCAAGCGTTCCCGCCAACAAGCGCCGCTACTATGCCGTCAAACTGTTCGAGCGCGATGCGGATGCCTGCAAGCTCATCAACCTCACCAAGGAGAAAGCCGCTCGCGTGGAGCAGCTGGTCGCCCAGTGCGAGCAGGATTGCGACGACGATGCCGAGTCCATCATCACCGGCGAGCGCTATGGCGTCATCGCGCATATCATCGATGAGTGCCTCACCAAGGCTCCGGCCAAGATGAGCACCTCCGAGAAGATCGACCGCGTGGTTACCAATCGTATCCTGGGCCTGCCGATCTTTGTGGTCATCATGTTCTGCGTGTACTACATCGCCGTTTCTACCTTGGGCGGCACGGTGACCGACTTCACCAACGACCAGCTCTTCGGTACCGACGGCTGGTATGTGCTCGGTCAGGGCCGCGATGCATACGATGAGGCTGTCGAAGCCGCGGGTGACGACGCCGACTCGGTCGACCCGGCGCAGTATGGCCCGTATGTTCCGGGTATTACCACCATGGTCCACGACGCGCTTGTGGCGGGTGGCACCGAGGACGGCGGTCTGGTCGATTCGCTTGTCTGTGACGGTATCGTCGGCGGCCTGGGCGCCATCTTCGGCTTTGTGCCGCAGATGTTCCTGCTCTTTGTGATGCTGTCTTTCCTGGAGGACTGCGGCTATATGGCCCGCGTCGCCTTCATCATGGACCGCGTGTTCCGC
>CATZKS010000179.1 GCA_958421035.1 uncultured Collinsella sp.
CTATTTTGAGGGCTCTGGCGGCGGGTCTCTCGGTCCCTTTGTCCGCAAGCGCATCGATGCTTCGGTGCAGATTGGCGGAGCATATGAGCGCCTGTTTGCGGCCCAGCGCGCCGGTCGTCGTTTTGAGCACTTGCCCCGAATCGTCGATTGCCGCCGTGTGGGCGACGAGCTTGACGTGGTGATGGAGTATGTCGAAGGCGAGACACTCGAGGCCCTGGTGGGACGCTTGGGGACGACGCCCGATTATGCCCGCGGGCTGTATCCCGTTCTGTGTGAAGCGGTGGGCGAGCTGCATGCTGGTTTTGCAGCTGCGGGGGAGCCGGGGATGCCGGTAATCCACCGCGACCTTAAACCCTCGAACATCGTCGTATCGGGCGTGAGATACGCGACCGATGCCGGCATGACCTTTTCCTCGCTGGTGATTATTGACCTGGGAATTGCGCGCGTTTGGCGCGATGGCGCCGACGCCGACACCGTCAAGTTTGGCACGCGTTCCTATGCGCCGCCCGAGCAGTTTGGGTTTGGGCAAACGAGCGTCCGCAGCGATATTTACGCGCTTGGCGCGCTGCTGTTCTTTTGCCTGACGGGAACTGACCCCAAGCCTGGGCGTGACATGCGCGAGCAATGCGAGGCGCATGGCATTCCCGTTCCGCTGGCGGATGTGATTTGCATGGCGATGGCGCTCGATCCCGCTAAGCGCTTTGCGAGTGCAAAGGCACTGGGGCATGCTGCGCGTGCGGCATATGAGCTATGTCTCCCTGCACCGTCGCCCGTGACCTTTTCTGCTGCCAGCGTGCCCCGGGCCGCGGTGCCACAGGTGCAGCGGGTACAGCAGCCGGTTGCCCTCGCGCTTCCGTCTTCTGCAAGCCGGCGTTCGATCGTCTCTCCCGTGACATCCAAATGTGTGCGTCTGCTCTCGCGTATCCCCGAGCCCGTGGGGCGCATATGGAATGGATGCGTCTATGCGACAACATTGTTGCTGCTGATGGGCAGCCATTTTGCGGTATTTACGCCAACGGGCGAAAACCGAAACTATCCAACGTGGTTTTTGGCGCTTGAGTATTTCTTTATGGTCGATGGCCTGGTGTTGCTCATTACATTCGGAATGCTCGACCGGCGTAGGCTTCGACGTCGTTTTCCCGTGCTCGGTCGGTATCGGGGGAGTGCTTTTGTCGAACTATGGTTCAAGGCGCTCGGGTTTATGTTTGCCGTCATGTGCGTCGTCGTTGTTATCGGCAACGCGACCGGTATCGTCTCCTAGAGAATCGAAAAGGGGCCCCGTTTGGGGCCCCTTTGCAGTTGCACTTAAATACGGTTCATTTGATTGGCGACCTTGTTGTACCAGTCCTGCCACGTGGGCGGGCAGTACTTCTTGGCGGCTGCCGGAGTAAGCGTGGAACCATAGTTGGCGCCCAGGTAGGCAACGTGGGCGGAGACGCCCTCGCTCCAGCTACCAAAGCTACGCCAACCACCGCCGCGGGCACTCCAGCCCCAGGCGTTATAGGAGCCGGCGCAATAGAGGCCCTTGCTGCTCTCGATGCAGGCGATGGCGGGGGACCAACGGGGATCGACGCCGGTATTCCAGGCGGCGACGGCAAAGTTGTAGCCCTGGCCTGCCATGGGGGAGCCGGCAAGGTAGTTATCGATGCGGCTCGTCCACTCGTTAATGAACGAGTCGTAATCGGAGTTACCGCTATTCGAGCTGTTCACCGTGGTGTCGATGGTGGTGTTGGCGTTGTTGGCCTGGCTGTTGGAGTTGTTGCCGCTTACGCCCTCGCCCGAGATCTTCTCGGCGGCAGCGGCCTTGTCGGCCTCGAGCTTTGCCAGCTCGGCAGCATTTTCCTGCTCGGCCTTTGCCTGCGCCTCGCTGCGGAGCTGCTGAGCCTGCGCCAGTGCATCCTCGGCATTCTTTTGCTCGCCTTCGAGCTGAGACTTGGCCTGCTCGAGTTCAGTCTTGTTCTGCTCGAGCTCGGTCTGCATCTTGTTAAGCTCTTCGATCTCGTCGACGCTCGAGCTTGTAATCTGGTTGGTGTATTTGCAGGTGGTGATAAAGTCACCCAAGCTCTGCGTGTTCACCAGGAAGCTCACGATGGGGCTGGTGCCCTTCTGGTACTTATACAGATCGCGCATGGCGGAGCTTGCCTTGGCCTGCTGCTCGGGTAGCTCGGCCTCAATCTTATCGATGTTCGCCTCATTGGAGTCGATCTGCTTTTGCAGATCCTCGAGCTTGGTTCGGGCGTCGTTGTAGGCGCTCGTGGCGTCCTCGATCTTTTTCTGGGCGGCGGAAAGCTGATCCTGCGTTGCCTGCGAGGCGGCATAGGCCGCGACGGGGGAGAGCATCGGCGTGGCCGTCAGTGCGACGGCGAGCGCGGCGCTCGTGATGATACGAGCCGGCTTCGACGCGAAGAGCGCTGCGGTGCGATGGTTCGAATGCTGCATCCAGTCCCTCTGCAATCAATCGTAGGTTATTGGTCGAGGTGTATTCTACTACTGCTTTCGACCTCTACTTGAACCTTAAAGGTTCTAAAGGGTCAAGTTGAACTTGAGGCTTTGGCCTTGACCTGCGGGAATGGTGAATT
>CATZKS010000180.1 GCA_958421035.1 uncultured Collinsella sp.
AACAACTTTAAGTTCTACGCTGTGTTCCAGGAAAACGAGGAGTTCACCGTTCGCAGCGAGTCGGCCGAGTTGGGCACGATCGTCAATCCGCCACCGCCCGGTGAGCGCATCGCCATAGCCGGGCACTGCTGGATAGTCGAGGAAGTGGACTGGAAGCGACACACCGTCTTTGCCACGCAAGTCAAAGGTCGTGTGCCGGCATACTTTGGCGACTGCCCCGGCGACATTAACACGCATGTACTCGAGCGCATGCGCAAGGCGCTCAACGAGCACGCGGCATATCCGTACCTCATGGGCAACGCACGGGCACGCCTTGCACAGGCTCGTCATACCGCCGAGATTTCGGGTGCGGGGACCAAACCGCTCATCAACCTGGGTGGCGACACCTGGGTGCTCTTCCCCTGGTTGGGCAGCTACGCCTTTCTGGCGCTCGAACGTATGCTCAAGATTAAGTGTGCCGCGGAGCTGGGCCTTCGCGGGCTCGATCCGTCGCGTCCATACTTTATGCAGTTTAAGATGAAGGCCGACGAGGAGACGTTCTTTGAGGTGCTCGCAGCCGAGGCCGAAAAGGACTTCGACCCCATCGAGCTCGTCTATCCCGGCGAGGTGCCTTACTTTGATCGTTACGATGAGTTCGTTCCCGAAGAGCTCGTGCGCAAGGGCTTTGCCGAAGGCGTGCTCGACATCGAAGGCATGAAGCAGCGCGTTCTCGGCTGGCGCGACCACGCCTAAGACCAGTCTTTTTTGAGCTACTTTGGGCATGACCAAGAAGTAGCTAAAAGAGCCCCACCACAAACAGACTGGTCGCAGGGAGACGTGCTAGTCGTGGAGAGCAGTGCCGAGGAAGTCGGTGTCGAAGGGCACAGCTTCGGCAAAGACATAGTCGCCGTCGCTGGCGATGAGCAGGTAGTTTTCCTCGCCGCCGAACTTCGCATCGCCACATGGGACCACCCAGGCATGGGCGAATACCTCGAGTGCCGTGGCAGCGCAGTCGCGCAGGAACGTCACGTCGCTCCCCTCGTTTGCGCTCACGATATTGGCGACGTAGACGCCACCAACATTTAGGCTGCCCCGCACTAAACGCAACGCCTCAACCGTCGCCAACTCGCGTACGGGCTCGGCACCGCCAAAGCAATCGCTCACGACCGCGTCATAGCGACGATGGCCCACGCTCGTCACACCCAGATACGAGCGAGCCTCAGCGGTTATCACCCGCAGGCGATCGCCCGCCGCGCGCTCCAGCTCGTCTAGGTAGAACCAGCGGCGCGCCAGGCGCGTAATCTCTCCGTCATACTCGATGACGTCCATGCGCAAGCCCTCGTGCGACATCAGGGCGAATTTAGGATAGGCAAACCCGCCGCCGCCCAGCATAAGAATGCGGTCGATACCGTGACCATAAGCGTCGCGCATCGCATCCTCGGCCTCAAACACGTCGTTAAACGCGCGATAGTACGCAAAGACGGGCTCCGCCCAGCGCTCACCAACGTAACTCGCGCTTTGGTAGACGCCGCCTTGCACCAATACGCGGACTTCGTCGCCGCCCTCGTCGTGCACGCGTTTCACACGCGCCAAGCCATTGCGGGTTCGCGCAACCTGCAGACAGGCAGCACGAACAGCGACAGCGGCCGCACCAAGCGCCGCGGCTCCCAGAGCAACGCCGGCAACGACGCCGGCAGAAACACTCGGCTTGTTCATCTAGAGCTCCTTTTGCAGATAAAGGCCATGGTCATAAAATCCAAGATGGCGATAGTACTCGCGCGTGCCAATCGCGCTAATCACGTTGATACGCGCATAACCCGCATCCCGGGCAATCTCGCACGCACGCTCTACGAGCAAACGCCCCAACCCGTGATGTTGCGCCGCCTGGCCCTGATCGCCCACGCGCGCCGCCATGCCATACACGTGCACCTCGCGAATCATCGCCTCGTCCGGCGTCGTCGGCAACTCGTCCGCATGTGCGGCAACAAACGAATGGTCGGGCAGCGACAACCGCAAAAAGCCCGCGATCTTGCCCCGCGGCGTCACCCACTGCAAAAAGCGCTCGTGAGTCACCGGCGTCTCGTACGCCACTTCCTCATCAAGAGAAAGCTCATCCAAGTCGGCACCCGCGGTACTGATCTCGCGATAGCGAATCTCGCGCACCGCTGTGCCTTCTCCACGAGCCGCCAAGCGATTCTCGACGAGCTGACGCAGGTTGGGCTTCTTGTTGCCCACCATGATGTCATCGGAGCTAAAGTCGCGGATCATGCGACTGATGCGGCAGAACGCCGGCGTCACCACGATGTCATCGGCCAGTACATCGAGCAGCTCCTCCTCGGTATAGGGACGCCACTTGCCACGCTCATAGCAGCCCACCAGACGCGAGCCCTCGATGAGTGCACACGGATAGACTTTGACCTCGTCGGGCATAAAGGCCCCCTCGGTCACAAAGCGCTCGTAGTCGCGCTTGTCCCCTTCGGGCGTGACGCCCAGCAAGTTGAGCATAAAATGCGCGTGAATCTTAAAGCCAAACAGGCGCGCAAGCGAAAACGCCCGCTCGATCTGCGCCACCGAAATGCGCCGATCGTTGATA
>CATZKS010000181.1 GCA_958421035.1 uncultured Collinsella sp.
ATCGAACTTGACGGGGCGGCCGCCCACGATCACGTCGAGGATCTCGGCGTCGACGGCGTCCTTGGCAGGCTTGGACATCTGCTCGCTCGAGAGATGGATCAGCAGGTCGGAGATGGTAAAGACCGGGTCGTCGGCCTTGTCGCCGATGTTAATGTCGACGGTGGTGCCGTCCTTTTTGCAGATGACGCCTACGAGTGCGAGCGGGGAGGCCACCCAGTGGTAGCTCTTGACGCCGCCGTAGTAGTGCGTGTCGAGATAAGCCATGTCGCCGGCCTCGAAGGCGGGGTTCTGCTTAAGGTCCAGGCGCGGCGAGTCCACGTGCGCGCCCAGGATGTTAAAGCCCTGCTCGAGCGGGGCGGTGCCCAGGTTGACGAGCATAAGGTCCTTGCCGTGGTTAGCGGCATACACCTTGTCGCCTGCCTTGAGCTCGCGGCCTTCGGCGATTACGGTCTCCAGGTCGACGTATCCCGCCTCCTCGGCCATCTTGATGCCGGCCTTGACGCACAGGCGCTCGGTCTTGTTCTCACTCAAAAAATGCTTATAGCCGCGGCAAAGCTCCTCGAGCTCCTCGATTTGCTGTGGCGTGTACTTTTTCCATGCGCAGGGACGCTCCATGACGCAGGCTCCTTTCGGATCGATCGTGCTGGTTGATGTACCGTGAGCCATCGTATCACGCGCGGGCTCACGGTGGCGGGGGAGCTTGATGTGAGGTGGCCGCGGGGCGGGGAGCGTGTAAACTGGAGTGAGCAAACCGTGCCCAGCCTAAAGCGAGGTATTCAATATGTCTGACAAGCGCCGCACCTTTGCCGTTATCGACGGCAACTCGCTCATGCATCGCGCCTTCCACGCCGTGCCGCCCACCATGAACGCGCCGGACGGTCGCCCCACCAACGCGATCTTTGGCTTTCTGAACATGTTTCTTAAGATGATCGATGCCTTTAACCCCGACGGCGTTGTTGTGGCGTTTGATAAGGGCAAGCCGCGCGTGCGCATGGAGATGCTGCCGCAGTATAAGGCGCAACGCCCGCCCATGGACCCCGATCTGCATGCGCAGTTCCCTATGATCAAGGAGCTGCTCGCCGCGCTCAACGTGCCGATTCTGCAATCCGAGGGCTGGGAAGGCGACGACATCCTGGGCACTATGGCGCGCCTGGGCGAGCAGGCCGGCTGTGACATGCTGCTGGTGACCGGTGATCGCGACATGTATCAGCTTGTTACCGAGCACGTCAACGTGGTCTCGACCCGTAAGGGCCTGTCCGATGTAGCGATTATGACGCCCGAGAGCGTGGATGACCTCTATCACGGCATTACGCCGGCGCTCGTGCCCGATTTTTACGGTCTGAAGGGCGACACGTCCGATAACATCCCCGGCGTGCCGGGCATCGGCCCCAAAAAGGCGAGTGCACTCATCGCGCAGTACGGCAGCTTGGACGAGGTCATCGCGCATGCCGACGAGGTCAAGGGTAAGATGGGCGAGAACCTGCGTGCACACATCGACGACGCACTGCTGAGCCGTAAGGTCGCAACCATTCGCACCGATGCGCCCGTCGAGCTCGACTTTGACGAAACGTCCTTCCCGGCGTTTTCTGCCGACGAAGTGTCCGCGGCGCTGGGCACGCTTGGTATCACCGCCATGCAGAACCGTTTCTTGGCGCTGATCGGCGGCGAGGGCGGGGCTGCTGCCGCTGCTAGAACGTTTGAGATGCCCACGATTGAGCGCACCGCTGCCGGCGATGCCGAGGCGCTTGCTGCCGTGGCGTCCGAGGTTTCGCGTGCGATCGAGGCGGGCGAGTGGGTCGCCGCCGTGGTGGACGACGACAAGGAAGAGGGCGCGCTCTTTGGATTGACGCGCACGCTGTGGTTGGCGACGTCCAAGGGCCTGTTCGCGCTCGAGGAGGGCGACAGCTGTGCGGCGGCTGAGGCTGAGGGCTTCAACTTCGCCCACGGCGTGATTGCCGGCGTGCTTGCGCGCTTGTTTGTGGCGGGCCGCGTGGCGAGCCCGGATATGAAAGCGCTGCTGCATGAGCTTTCGCCCATCGATTCTTCTGAGCCCGAGCTCATGGATCCGCTCGCTGCCGATTCCACGCGTATCTTCGATACCGTGGTCGCTGCCTATCTGCTGGATTCCGATCGCTCCGAGTTCGATGAGGCATATCTGGCCGATACCTATCTGCAGATGTCGCTGCCTGCGGCGCGCGGTGCAGAGGGTGCCGGCGAGGACGCTCCTGCACCCGCCGCTCGCACGGCGGCCTTGACGCTGGCGCTGGTCGCACCGCTGCGCGACCGCATGGCCCGCGAGAACGCCGCCAACGTGTTCGATGGCATCGAGATGCCGCTCGTGCCGGTGCTTGCCAAGATGGAGCGCGCGGGCATGCTCGTGGACCCCGACCGCCTGCGCAGTCTGTCCGAGGGTCTGGCGACCCAGATTACCGAGGTCGAGCGAAGCATCCGCGACCTGGCGGGTGACGAGACCTTTAATATTGGCAGTCCCATGCAGCTGTCGCATGTGCTCTTTGATGTGATGGGGCTTCCGACCAAGGGTCTCAAGAAGACTAAG
>CATZKS010000182.1 GCA_958421035.1 uncultured Collinsella sp.
CGGTGATGACGTAGTTGATGGTCACCTCGGCGGCGGTACCGGCGGTCGTCGGCACAGCGATGGTGAACACGGCGTGGTTCTTAGTGGGAGCAACGCCCTCGAGGCTGCGGACATCGGCGAACTCAGGGTTGTTGATGATGATGCCGATAGCCTTGGCGGTGTCCATGGAGGAGCCACCACCAATGGTCACGATAGCGTCAGCCTCGGCGGCCTTGAAGGCCTCGACGCCGTCCTTGACGTTCTGGATGGTGGGGTTGGGCTTAATCTCGGAGTAGAGGCTCCAAGCGATGCCGGCGGCGTCGAGCTCGTCGGTCACCTTAGCGGTAACGCCGAACTTGACCAGATCGGGGTCGGAGCAGACGAAGATCTTCTTGTAGCCACGACGCTGGAGCTCGCCGGGGATCTCCTTGATGGCGCCGGAACCATGGTAAGAAATGGTGTTGAGAACGAAACGATTAGCCATTGATAGCCTCCTATCGTGCGCGGGGCACCCGTTACGCCCCGCACTATAAGTCCCATCCTAACGCTTTTGAAACGAAAAGCACGTGAGAACGTCAAATTTGTTAAAGCGTTTCAACAGATGATGAAAAATATTGCGGCAAAGGGACAGCCCCTTTGCCGCATTCGGTTACTTTCGACAGCCCTCTTTCCAAGCCTCGGCCGCAACCTTCCAGCGTAAGCGCAAGTCGCGCTCGCGGTCGATAAACATGATGGCAAACGCGACAAACAGCAGCAAGCTCGCCACGACGATGGCATGCAGGCCCATGCGCTCAATGCACCAGTTGCCCAACACGGCGCCAAACACAAAGGTAAAGATCACGCCAAAGTACAGCAGCCCGTTTTCCAAAAAGCCGCGCCTGTGGGTGATGATGTAATCGTCCACGTTTTGCAGCGCGTTGCGCAAGTTGCCGATGCACATGGTCGTAGCGATGCCGTGACCGTGAATCTTGCGGAAGCTCTCGACCTGCATGCCGCAGGCAAACGAGGTGAGGCAGTTGGCGAGCAGGTTGAAATTGCCGCCCGGGATAAAGCTCACTCCCAACAAGATAACGGCTTCAAAAAACACCGTCACCTGACGCCAGTGGATCACGCTGCCAAAACGCTCGTGTACCAGGTCGGCAAGCATAATGCCCACGGCAAACGACACCACAGGGAAGAAGTAGCGCCCCGCAAGTGCCCAATTGCCCTCCGAGATGCTCACGCCCACAAGCAGGATGTTGCCCGTCTGCGCGTTTGCAAAAACATGGTCGCGCCCAATGTACGAATACACATCCATAAAGCCGCCGGCGAGCGCCAAGATGATGCCCAGCTCAATGGACTCCGATATCTGTTTGGCACGCTGCATCGTCGTGCATCCTCCTTGTTGACGACTCTCTCGTGCGTTGGCGGAAACATAGCCGCCGTTCATACTGTAACCCATTGACAACATGGCGTGCGCGCGAGACGGCTCCTTCGACGCAGGGATACACAGTCTGGAAACAAACGGCGGGCGCGGCGACGCTCTCACTCACCAGCCCATGTACTCCCCCAGTCTTTTTAGCTCCGTCCCAAAAAGACTGGTTACAATTACGTGCAGCATACAGACACCGGGAGGGATCGTGGCAAAAAAGCCTCAGCACGCTCAGAACAACCAGCGCAGTCAGCAGGGCAAACAGGGCCAGCAGCAAAAGCGCGGCGGCAAGGCGCAGGCCACGGTCGCCCGCACCAAGCATTCCCAAGCGACGCCCGCCCGCCCCTGGCGTCCGGGCCGCGACAAGTTCCTCCCCGTCAGCCGCGCCGATATGGATGCACGCGGCTGGGACCAGTGCGACTTTGTCTACATCTGCGGCGACGCCTACGTGGACCATCCCAGCTTTGGCATGGCCATCATCAGCCGCGTCCTCGACGCGCACGGCTACAAGGTGGGTATCATCTGCCAGCCCGACTGGACCGACCCCGCCAGCATCACCGTGCTCGGCGAACCGCGCCTGGGTTTTCTCGTCAGCGCCGGCAACATGGACTCCATGGTCAACCACTATTCGGTGACCAAGCACCGCCGCCATACCGACGCCTATACCCCCGGTGGCGAGGAGGGGCACCGCCCCAATCGTGCCGTCACGGTCTACGGCAACCTCATTCGCCAGACGTTCAAGGACGCTCCCATCATCATCGGCGGCATCGAGGCGAGCCTGCGCCGTCTGGCCCACTACGACTACTGGCAGGACAAGCTCAAGCGCTCGGTACTGCTCGACTCGGGCGCCGACATCCTCATCTACGGCATGGGCGAGCACGCGATTGTCGAGATCGCCGACGCGCTCGACGCGGGGCTGCCCGTCGATCAGATCACCTATATCAATGGCACCGTCTACCGCACCAGCTCGCTCGACGAGGTCTACGACTACGACCTGCTGCCCAGCTGGAACGACCTTGCCGCCGACAAGCTCAACTACGCGCGCAGCTTTAACGTGCAGCAGCAAAATATGGACCCTATCACCGGCCATCGCTTGGTAGAGCCATATCCCAACAGCGTGTACGTGGT